>JASLFF010000729.1 GCA_030150795.1 Terriglobales bacterium
TTGAAAAAGCTGCCTTGCCGGCAAATTGTCCCAGATGCTCATAGGCGCGCACGTAGGCATCCTGCATTACGTCCTCTGCCTCGCCGTCATTGCGCAGGATAACGCGGGAAACACGGAAGAGCCACTGGTTATAACGGCGCATCAGGATCTCAAAAAGCGCTGTCTCGCCTGCGAGCACACGTGCCACTACTTCCTCATCTTGCACTTCGCTTTGTGCAGTTACCGGGACCAGCATGGTGCTCACCTGGATTCCCTCCCTGCCTGAATAGAGTAAGCTGGGAGCCAAAGGTTACAATTTTAAGTCCTTTGGGAGCATGGATATGCGCGTTGCCGCTTTGATCATACTGCTATTTTCGCCCTTCGTCTGGGCGCAAACACCGCAAAGCAGCCGGACGGACGTCCCGCTTCGGGGGATCAGTGCCGTTTCTGGCAAGGTAGCCTGGGCCAGCGGCGCCAAGGGAACGGTCTTGCGGACTGTTGACGGCGGCACGACCTGGGAGACATTAGTCATTGCCGGCGCCGATTCGCTCGACTTTCGCGACATTCAGGCTTTCGACCAGAACACTGCTTTTGTGCTCAGCATCGGCGCGGGCGATCAGTCGCGTATTTATAAGACCTCTGACGGCGGCAAGATCTGGCAACGGCAGTTCACCAACAGCGATCCCAAAGCTTTTTATGATTGCTTTTCTTTCTGGGACAGCACTCATGGAATCGCCGTGAGCGACTCTGTGGATAGCAAATTCCCGCTGATTGCGACCTCAGATGGAATGACCTGGAATCCGGTGGTGGTCAAAAACATGCCGGCGGCCCTGCCCAGTGAAGGCGCTTTTGCCGCCAGCGGCACCTGCATTGCGACCTTGGGCAAGAATGATGTCTGGTTTGGCACCGGCGGGCCAGCCGCGCGGGTCTTTCATTCCATGGATCGCGGGAAAAACTGGATCGTCGCGGAAACACCGATCCTCCACGGCGCAGCGTCGCAAGGCGTTTTCTCTCTGGCCTTCTGGACAGCGAAAGATGGAATCGCCGTCGGAGGAGATTACAAAGAACCGGCCAAGAATGAAAATGTGGCGGCGGTCACGCATGATGGCGGCAAGACGTGGAAACTGGCGTCGAAACCGCCGCGAGGATATCGCTCGGCTGTGACGGTTGGGCCTTCCCATACTCTGGTGGCCGTTGGTACAAGCGGCGCGGATATTTCCCACGACTACGGCAATAGTTGGTCGCCCATGTTCAAGGAAGACCTGAATGCTGTGGCTCTGGTTGGCGATTCTGGATGGGCAGTGGGACCAGGGGGCAAGATTGTTAGCATTCATCTCGATTCCCATTAAATCCTCTCGTGGGTCTTAAAGAATCCTGGCGATTGCGGTTTGACCCTGCCTCAGACTGCTGATTAGAATTTGGCCCTCATCTTTGGAGTTGCTTTGGAGGTAGTCATGCACGTCCCTGCTGCTCACACTCTTCGGTCCATTTTGTTTTCTTCTCTTAAAATATTCGTTGCTGCCGGCCTTGTGCTGGCAGCCAGCGCAATTTCAGCCCAGCCTATTCCGCCGCCGGGATTGGTGATTGGCTCCGCTAATACCGCCACAGCCGATCCGCCCGTCGCGCGGCCCAACACCACGCCGTGCGTGGTTACGCTATTCAATAATTTTGCCTTTGCGGATTTTTCTCCCAAGCCATTCTCTTTTACCCCTGCGTGTCCGGGACCATGGGCAAAAGTCGTGTTGAACGCGGATTTTTCCATTCAGGCGGGCAGACAGTTTGACCGCACCGCGGAAATCTGGATCGGAGGCGTGAATGTATATTTCGGGACGACCTCAGAACCTTCAGGGACGGTGGCGCGCTCATGGCACATTGAGCGCGATCTCACGGACTATTCCGCGCTCTTTAATACCACGCAGAATGGACGCGTTGATCTGGGAAATCTGGTGAACTCCACCTTTACCAGCACTCTGTTCGGCACGGCTGTAATTCAGTTCTATCCGCTGGCCCATCATCAGGACGCTCCGCGCACCGCCGACCTGGTTTTGCCGCTGGCTTCCGATCCCACAGGCGGAACGGCATTCTTATCCAACTCCACAAGCGCCTTGTCAAAAAGCTTTTCTCTACCGGCCAATGTTGAGCGAGCATTTATAGATGTCGTCGCAGAAAGCCAGGCAGGAGACGAGTTCTGGTACACATGCGTGCCCAATGACGTTGCCAACGAATTGCAAAGCTGCGGAGGAGGCGCCTTCCGTGAGAGCCAGGTCACAATCGACGGCACGCCCGCAGGCGTTGCTCCGGTCTATCCGTGGATCTATACCGGCGGAATCGATCCGCTGCTCTGGCGTCCCATCCCCGGCGTGCAAACGCTGAATTTTGCTCCTTATCGCGTTGACCTTACGCCTTTCGCCGGCGTGCTCAGCAACGGACAGCCGCATCAGGTGGCAGTGACCGTGTTCGGCGCTAACAACGGATTTTCCACCACGGCCACTCTGCTGGTGTTCCAGGACCATGGATCAAATCAGGTTACGGGCGAGGTAACGCGCAATACCATTGGCGTGCCCAATCCTAACGTGGTTGAAAACCTGACCACCGCGGCAGATGGAACGATTACCGGATCGGTCACCGTGAGTTCGTCGCGCATCTTCAGAGTGGAAGGTTTTGTGCGGACGTCGCATGGCCGCATTGGAACCAGCGTGCAGCAGAATATTCAATTCTCCAGCCGCCAGGACTTCAACATCACCAACACCGCGTTTGTGCAGAACATCAAGCAGCGCACCACCATCACTTCTGAGACGCAGACCGACGGTCACGGAGGCGGAAATGAGTCCCAGCGTTTTGAATGGCCGCTGGACCTTGGCTTCACTTTCTCCGTGAATCCGGATGGCTCAGGCCAGCAAACCACCACGATCCGGCAGCAATTCCAGAGCGCGGCGGTACACCACGGCGACAATGGACCCGATTCGTTTAGCGTGGTCTCCAATACCGTTACGCCAAGCGATACGCTGCTGTTTGACTCCAACTTCAACATCACCGGCAGCACTGGCCAGCAAAGCGCGCAGGACTTTTTCTCCAATGACTCTGTCAGCGGTTGCTTCAGCCGCCAGATCACCGCTTCCGCGGGATTGCTGACTTCAATCACCGATGGCGCACTATGCAAGAAGGGCGGCAAATAACTTGGACTGGGGCGTGGGCATTCGCTCTCGCCCTTATTCTTCTTTCTTTCAGTCCATTTTGCGGAGCAGGAATGAACCGCGTATGATTTCTTCAAGCAAATGACTGAAGGATGTTTATGACGGATGTATCCGGCAGCTCTGCCGTCCTGGACGTAACCACTTACGATTTGAAGCAAGCGCCCTGGCATTGTGACCAATTGGAGCGCGGAAAAGTGCTCTTCTTCAGCCATGTGCCGTTTGCATTTCCAGATGCCGACAGGGAATTTCTGCTTTCACAAAAGCAGACCGGCTCGCGCTTTCACAAAAATATTTCCTACCGTCCCACCAAGGATTTGATCAAGGGCGTGGATGAAAATTCACCGGACCGCGAGCGCATGAACGCCATCATGCGGGATTTTTCCGCATCGGTAACGGAATTTGTTTCCCAATTTCTAGCGCCCTATGCAGGCAAGATGAAGCTGGATTTTGCCAGCTTCCGTCCGCTGGAAGAGCAAGGCCGCGACCTCTCACTGCACAAGCGGAATGACTTGCTGCACGTGGATGCGTTTCCTTCCCGCCCCACGCACGGCGCGCGCATCCTGCGAGTATTTGCCAACATTAATCCATCCGTTGGACGCGTATGGAACGTAGGCGAACCATTCCATGACTTTCTGCCCAAGCTGATGCAGAAGAAAAGAATTGGCCCATCGAACCGCGGAATGGGACGCACGCTGGCGCACATGGCCAGCAAGATCGGCCTGCCAGTCCCAGATCGCTCGCCCTATGACGAGTTCATGCTGTACCTGCATGACTGGCTCAAGGAAAACGCAGACTTCCAGAAGAATGCGCCGAAGCAAGAATTGATTTTCCCGCCAGGCAGCTCATGGATGGTCTATACCGATGGCGTTCCACACGCCGCCATGTCAGGTCAGTATGCGCTGGAGCAGACTTTTATCATTCCCAAGGAGGCGCTGGTCACGCCGCAGGTTGCGCCGTGCCAGGTCCTGGAAGATGGAAACTACGTGCCGCGTGGGCGGGCCAGCTAGTTGTCGTGCCGATGGGCCGCTTTGCCCAGGTTCATCCGCAGGTTGAAACCAAAGCTGTTGAGGTTATAAGTAGCGCTGCGGGAGAAGCCCAACTGCACGCGCCATATCGGTGTAGGATCAAAAGCAACCCAGCTATTGAAACCGTTTTCACGCGTCAGGCCGGAACCGCTGGTGACCGCCGCCAGGTCAAAGGTGTTCTTGCCCTTGCCTTTTCCGCTCGATCCCTTGCCCACAATCTTGCTGAAAATCTTCTGGTTGCCGAACGGAAAGATTTCATAGCCTGATCCGCCCACGGAAAAATGCTTGACCAACTCGAACTCGCCGCCTTCTTCCATGTGAGAAAGCAGACCCAGCGACGTGAAAGGCTTGGTGGACAATCCTGTATCGGGCACGGCGTTGGCCAGGCCCGCGTCTACAAATGGCGTGAGCCGGTCAAACGAATGTTCAAAGCGATTGTCCCAGTCAAAGTTGCCGCGTCCGCTGCTGAAGCCCTTGGACGTGCTGCCCGTAGGCGCTGAAAGCGTTACGGTGGAACCATAATCCAGCGTCTTGCTCGGAGCGCGCATGGCAAATCCGAAATACGCGTTGCCCAATCCGTTATTGGTCACGTCCGTTGTGGTGGTGGTTGCCGTGCCATTGACCTGCGTGGTGGTGGTCTGTGTGTTGGCAAAATAAATGGGCATGCCGGCAAAGATGCCGAAGTGCTTATTGAAGTCGTATCCGGCGTTGGAATCAAGCTTGAAGATTTTGCTGTCAGAGTTCAGCGTGCCCTGAAATTCTTCAAATCCGGTAAATCCCTTCTGCATTTCCGGCACAGGGGTGCTCTGGCCCACGGCAGAAACTGATACGAGCAACGCAAGCGCGCAAACAAACTTGGTTAAAAGACGATTCACGGCGGACTCCTTGAATTACGGGGCTATTCTGTCTTTT
>JASLFF010000738.1 GCA_030150795.1 Terriglobales bacterium
TATTCCAAACCCGCGAGTGCGGCTGATTCCCACTTTGGGAAGCTCGAAATGCGAAGCGACGGCTGCAATGCTTTGGCGGTCTTGCTAGTTGAGAGTGATGCAACGGATTTACCCACTCAGGCGAACGGAGCCGCGCTTCAACGCGGTAAGATAGCCATTCGGCGGAAACATTTGCGCGCTGCACAATAGCTGCTAAAATCATCTGTTGCCCCACACAGCTTACTGAGATACGGAGACCTTTACTTCTATGGCATATGTGATTGCAGAGCCTTGCATCGGGACCAAGGACGCGGCCTGCGTAGATGCATGTCCGGTGGATTGCATCCATCCTAAAAAAGACGAACCGCAGTTTGAGGGTTCCAACATGCTGTTCATTGATCCGGTGGAATGCATTGATTGTGGCGCATGCGTGCCGGTGTGCCCGGTGTCCGCCATTTTTGCGCTGGACGATCTGCCGGAAAAATGGAAAGAATACGCGGAGAAGAACGCCAAGTATTTTGGCCGGTAAAAGCTGAAACAGAGTTCCTGAACGCGCAGCCGCCTAAGCTGCGCGTTTTTCATTGCACTCCGATGTATGCTTGAGCCAGCATGCCTCGCCAATCTGAAGCCTTGATTTTGCGCACCTATCCGTTCCATGAAGCGGACCTGCTGGTGACGTTCTTCACCCGCGTGGAAGGGAAGATCAGGGGCGTGGCCAAGGCAGCCAAGCGGTCAAAGCGGCGTTTTGGCGGGGCACTGGAGCCGCTGACTCATGTGACCGCCCACTGGGAGGAAAAAGAAAAGCAAGAGCTGGTGCGGCTGGACTCCTGCGACATTATTTCTTCTCCGCTGGCGACAGAAGTGACATATCCGCGTCTGGTGGCGTTGAGCTACGTGGCGGAGGTAATCGACCAGCTATTGCCTGACCGCGAACCCAGCGACGACATCTTTCGGCTCACGCTTGCAGTGGTCCATCAGCTGAAAGCCGACTCCATCTGGATGCCGCTTACCTATTTTGATCTATGGATTGTGCGGCTTATCGGGCTGCTGCCGGATCTGCATGCCTGCGTGATGTGTGGCGCGGTGCTGAACGGGAGCAAGGCGTATTTTCATCCGTTGGCTGACGGGTTGCTATGCCAGGATGATAAAAGGCTGGCCAGCACGGAAATTTCCGCTGACTCTCGCGCCCAGGCGACAGAGATGTTTCGTGCCCCTTTGAACCGTCTGAAAGGCGATCCGTGGTCGCGCAAACGTGGGGCCGATCTTCGCCGCTTTCTGGCCCAGCGCATCGAGCGGCATATTGAGAAGAAGCTGGTGACGGCGGCGATGCTGGAGAGAGTGGACTGAGCGAACGACAAAAACCTTGTAACACGGAGGCAAGGAGTTAACAGAGGTAAGAAGGAGGACCGCAGAAGAGGCAAAAAATATACTTCCGTTTCCTCTGCGTTTCAAAGGTGTTGAGTTTTTTCGATTACAAAAGAGAGCATGCCTGAGCAACACCAATGCGTCGAAACTGGTCGCAACTTTGCTACAGACGCTAAAGCCCGCGCCAGCGAAGCCCGCTTCCGCGAAATCCAAGATGCTTGCGCCGGTGGCGGTGTGCCGGATTTACACAAAGGAGATGTGATTTATATCGGCACTGAGCTCTACCTTGGCCATGGACGCGATGATTTCCGCGGTGGACTGGCTGAAGTGATGGAAGTCCGGCAGGACGTGAGCCAAGGCCAGCCAACGCCCTTTGTGCGCGTCTTGCAGCAGATGGACACAATTCACAACTGGAAGTTATTGGCTTCAGAGCAAAGGGAATTGCGACATCGGCACGGCAAGAGTTGGGCCCATCCTGACCCGGATGATCGACCTGAATTTAATGACTGGTGAGTTTGTTCTGCAATCCCGAGCGAAGCGAAGGAACCCTACCATCATAGTCCTATCTTTGGTTTGTATGACCCACCGATCTCACGTTGCCATAGTGATCCCTCGCTGCGGCCTTGGGATTTCAGAAAATGATGCAGCCATCAGAGTTCTGTTAAATTAGTAATTCGCCATACTCATGCCCGCAGCCCCTACATATCAGGAACTTATCCTTCGCCTGCAGAATTTCTGGGCGGAGCGCGGCTGCGTGTTGCAGCAGCCGTATGACATCGAAGTCGGTGCGGGAACCATGGCGCCGGAAACTTTCTTGCGCGTGCTGGGGCCTAGGCCTTACAAAGTGGCGTATGTGCAGCCATCGCGCCGCCCGGCTGATGGCCGTTACGGCGACAATCCCAACCGTCTTTATAAGCACATGCAGATGCAAGTGATCCTTAAACCTCCGCCTGAGGATGTGCAGGAGCTTTATTTGCGCTCGCTGGAGGCGATGGGGATTGATCTGGGCAAGCATGACATCAAGTTTGAAGAGGACAACTGGGAAGCGCCGACGCTGGCCGCGTGGGGCGTGGGGTGGCAGGTGATGCTCGACGGGTTGGAGATTACGCAATTCACTTATTTCCAGCAATGCGGCGGGATTGATCTTGATCCTATCTGCGCCGAATTGACGTATGGGCTGGAGCGCATCGCGGCGTTTCTGCAGGACGTGGACAGCATTTATGACATCGTCTGGGCTCGCGATCCACAAAGCGGGGCGGTGGTGAAGTATCGCGACGTGCGGTATCAGGATGAGTTGCAGATGTCGGTTAGCAACTTTGAGAAGGCCGACGTGGAGAAAACGTGGAAGCACTTTGAGATGTATGAGAGCGAGTCGCAGGCGCTGATCAATCAATTCAATGCGCTGCTGGCCGACAAGAGTGCGACGGCCGATGCGAAACAACGTTTTCCGTTGCTTGCCGCGTATGAGCTATGCCTGAAGTGCTCACATCTTTTTAATCTACTCGACGCTCGCGGCGCGATCTCTGTCACAGAGAGAGTCGGAGTGATCGCCCGCATCCGCCAGCTTGCTGTGGGACTGGCGAAAGCGTATGTAGCGCAGCAAAACGTCGGCGCTGAAGCTGTGAAACTCCAGAAGGGAGGAGCAGCCTGATGCCTGACTTTCTGCTGGAGATCGGTACGGAAGAAATTCCGGCGCGGATGATTGACGACGCGCGGAGCGAATTGGTGAAGCGAATGGCTGCGCTGTTGGCGCGCGAGTCGCTCATGAAGCCGACCGACGGGAAATCGGTTGAAGACGAGAGCAGTTGGACGGCATTTGCTTCTTACTCCACGCCGCGGCGGCTGGCGTTCCGCATTTCTGACATTCCGACGCACCAGCCCGATGTCACCGAGCAGGTGACGGGGCCGTCGCTCAAAGTTGCATATAAGGATGGAAAGCCCACACCCGCCGCAGAAGCGTTTGCCAAGAAAGTGGGCGTGGATGTCGCCGCGCTGGAGAAGGTAACGAATCCTAAGGGTGAATATCTGGCCGCCACGATTACACGCAAAGGGCGACAGACGGCAGAGATTCTGGCTGAGGCCGTTCCCAAAGAGATTGCTGCCATTTATTGGCCCAAAAATATGTACTGGCGCGCGGGCAAGCCGGAGCGGTTTGTAAGGCCGGTGCGCTGGATCGTCGCAATGCTCGATGGCGAGATTATTCCGCTGGAGTTCGCGGGCATCAAGGCAGGTAATCAGTCGTGCGGACATAGGATTCTCGGTCCGGCGAAGGTTTCGATTGCTTCGCCCTCGCAATATGTTGAAGCGATGCAGGCCGCGCATGTGGTGGTGGATTCCAGCCAGCGCGAGTACAAGATCCGCAAAGCCCTGGATGCGGCCACGCGCACAGTCCCCGGCGCACGTTGGCGCGAAGACGCCGAACTACTCAAGACGGTGGTAAACCTGACGGAGTGGCCTTCGGCGATTCTGGGCAGCTTCGACAAGGAATACCTGTCACTGCCGGAAGAAGTGCTGGTCACGGTGATGCGTGACCATCAGAAATATTTTGCCGTCGAAGACGCGGCAGGCAAGTTGGCGCCGCATTTTCTTGCGGTGCTGAATACGGATGGCGATCCGGACGGATTGATTCGTCACGGCAATGAGCGTGTGCTGCGGGCAAGGTTTAACGATGCGCGGTTCTTCTGGGACACCGATCAAAAGACGCCGCTTGTGAATCGTGTGGAGATGTTGAAAGCGGTCACGTTCCAGAAAGATCTCGGTAGTTATTTTGAAAAGTCTGAACGGACATATTCGCTGTCTTCTCAAATCGTCGGGTGGGTAACTGGCAGTGGTGTCCCACTTAACCAGCCTGCGATCTTAGAGGCGTCGCGCCTCGCCAAAACTGATCTCACCACCGAATTGGTCAAGGAATTCACTGAGCTGCAGGGCGTTGTCGGCGGGCTATATGCCAAAGAGCAGGGATATTCGCAAGCTGTCGCCAATGCGATTTATGACCACTACAAGCCCGAGTCAATGGAAGACGATGTTCCGCGGACTCTTGAAGGTGCTGTTCTCTCTATCGCCGACAAGGCAGACAGCATTGCCGGAATGTTTACGCTGGGGCTGGTGCCTTCAGGATCGAAAGATCCTTTTGCGTTGCGGCGGCAGGCCAACGGAATTATCAAGACCATTGCCGGCCACAAACTGCCGCTGTACTTGGCTGACTTGATGGCCCAGGCTCGGGCTGGTTATAGCGGCAGTGATGCGGAAAAGAAGTTTACGCAAAAGCGGGAAACGTACACGGAGGCCATTCGCGGCTTCTTCCGCGAGCGTCTGGAATTCTACCTTCGTGACGTGCTGGGGCTGGCCTATGACGTGGTCAACGCAACCTTGGCTGCCGGGGCAGACGATGTGGTGGATGCCGTAGCACGGGCCCAGTCCGTCGCTAAAGTCCGTCCGTCGAGTGACTTTGAATCGATCTCGGTGGCGTTCAAGCGCATGAAGAACATACTGCGGCAGGCGGCAGAGACCAACAAGCAGATTGCTCAGCCGTTCAATCCGTCGGCGTTGAAAGATGAAGAAGAGAAAAAACTGGCCGATGCTGTGCCGGGAGTTGCGAAAAAGGTAAAAGAGCTAAGCGCTTCGCGGCAATACGAATCCGCGCTGCATGAGATTTCTCGCCTGCGTCCACCGGTCGACGCGTTCTTCGATAAGGTGATGGTGATGGTAGAGGATGAGGACTTACGGGCGCAGAGACTCGGGCTTCTGCAAACCCTGGTCAACGAATTTTCCAGCATCGCTGATTTTTCTGAGATCGTGACAGCGGGGTAAAGCTTTAAAAGCGCTCCGCTGACGCTGCGCGCTGGCCACGGCGTGTGGAATAGATTTCTTCTGTTCGTTTCCCGGCACTTATTCCTCAGCGCAAGCGCGCCTCGGAAACGTGGCCGGGCTACTATCATTCGTCCCGCGTTGCGGGACTGGCGCGTTGAACTTCAGGCTTCTTCACTGCTTTCAAGAAGTGGTTTTTCTTTCATCTCCCTTCGCGCTGAAGCGCGATGCAGGAGGGTCCGCTGAATAAATTTTCCAGCATCGCAGATTTTTCAGAGATCGTGACCGAGAAGAAGTCGTAATGGTCTACTAGAAATGTGTCGCCCCGCTGGGGCTCTCCGCTTTTTGCACTGTATCCACCCTTCCGGCTCGCATCGCGCCTTCGACGCTGGTTTTGTAGTTGGAGTATTTCGTTTTTCGTGTCGAGTGACTGCCATGGGGAAGTCTTACCAGGAATTCAGAGACCGGTTGTGAGATCCACGCAAGCCGCCTGGTGTTTTGAAGAATCTCGTAGTGACGTTCAACGACATCGCTGATTTGTCAGAGCTGGTGGTTGTGTCCAAGTAGAACGAACTTCGGCAGCCCTCGGTGATGCGGGGTA
>JASLFF010000742.1 GCA_030150795.1 Terriglobales bacterium
TTGCGCTGATATCCATCATCCTTAAGGCCGGCGCGGACGTGCTGGGCCCGTTCCTCACCAAGACCGCCATCGACAAATATCTTTCCTCCACTGCACATCACAGTATTCTTGACCGCTTTCTTAGCCCGATTCCCATGGTCGGTATTGCCCAACTGGGATTCGCCTACTTCGCGCTGCTTTGGATCACCTTTGGCCTGGAATACGCGCAAACGTATCTCATGCTGTGGACCGGGCAGAAAGTCATGTTCGATTTTCGCAGCCAGATCTTCCGCCATTTGCAACACATGCACATCGGGTTCTATGACCGGAACCCCGTGGGCCGTCTGGTAACGCGCGTCACTACTGATGTGGACGCGCTGAATGAAATGTTTACCTCCGGCGTGGTGGCGATCTTTGAAGATGTCTTCGTGCTCGCCGGGATCGTGCTCATCATGCTTGGGATGAACTGGTGGCTGGCGCTGATCACGTTTGCCGTGCTGCCGCTCATCTTCTGGGCGACCATGGTTTTCCGTAAGTCCGTACGCGACTCTTACCGGCGCATTCGCACCGCCATTGCGCGCATCAATGCCTATCTGCAGGAGCACGTCACCGGAATGATGGTGCTGCAGCTTTTCAATCGAGAAAAACAAGCTTACCGCAGCTTTGACCGCGTCAACGCCCAGCACATGGACGCATATAAAGACGCCATCATGGCCTATGCGCTCTACTATCCGGTGGTGGAAGTCCTCTCCAGCATCGCCATTGCCATGGTGATTTATTTCGGCGGATACGGCGTGCTCCGCGGCGCAGTGACCATCGGCGTGCTCACGGCTTTCATGCAATATGCGCAACGTTTCTTCCGCCCCATCCAGGACCTGAGCGACAAATACAACATTCTGCAGGGCGCAATGGCCTCCAGTGAGCGTGTCTTCAAACTACTGGACACACCTATTGACATCACTTCGCCCGCGCTACCGCAGAAGGCTGAAGGCAAGGGCCGCATTGAGTTTGATCACGTCTGGTTTGCTTACCGCAAGTTGGAAACCTCCAATGATGACGACAAACCTGCTGTAAATGCCACATCCAACGGCCACGGTGTGCTCGATTCCAAAGCTGAAGTCGGCGCTGAAATCAAAGCTGAAACTTACGATTGGATTCTGCGCGACGTCTCTTTCACCATCGAACCTGGCGAGACGGTGGCAATCGTGGGCCATACCGGTGCGGGCAAGACGACAATCATCTCCCTCCTCATGCGCTTTTACGATATTCAAAAAGGCGCAATCAGGATTGATGGCGTCGATATCCGCCAGATGGACCTCAACGACCTGCGCCGCCGGTTTGGCGTGGTGCTGCAAGACCCGTTCCTCTTTACCGGCACCATTGAAAACAACATCCGCCTGGGCTCCAGTTGGATTACCGACGAGCAAATTGAAACCGCCGCGGAAAACGTGAACGTGGCTGATTTCATTCGCTCGCTGCCTGAAGGCTTTAAAGCTCCGGTGCTGGAGCGAGGAAGCACCATGAGCACCGGCCAGAAGCAGCTCATCTCTTTTGCTCGCGCTCTGGCGCACAATCCCAAAATCCTTGTGCTGGATGAAGCCACCTCCAGCGTGGATACGGAAACCGAAATCCGCGTGCGTGAAGCCTTGACCCGCATGGTGGAAGGCCGCACATCAGTCATCATTGCGCATCGGCTCTCCACCATTCAGCGCGCGGACAAGATCATCGTGATGCACAAAGGCCACGTCCGCGAGATCGGCAGCCATCAGCAGTTGCTCGGCCAGCGCGGCATTTACTGGAAGCTCTATCAACTGCAATATAAAGACCAGGAGTTGGGCGTACCGCAGCCGCAGGTGTTTTCTCCCGAGCAAAGCGAGGGAACCCTACCCTAGTTGGCGCTAGACTCCTAACACAATTCCCTGCCATGCCTTCTTCCCGCAGTGATTTCGGCGAGAAGGTCCTCTCTCTTGAGTTCGTTACAAAAGTGCCATGAGTGATTTCAACGAAGCTGTAACAGCACAAGTTTCTATCAATCCGGTGCAAAACCAGCAGAAACTGGGCGCGGACGACTAAAGAACCGCCATCATTTTCGTTTTCCCAAACAATTTTATTTCCTCAAACAGGTCTACCGGGAGATGGTAAGATGCTCACCAAAAGATCCTCAGTGAAATCCCCCTTCAAATAAACGCAGAATGCATTCACGAATCAACGATGGCATTACAAGGCTTTCGGCCCGGACCAAACGCATGTCTCGCGGACTTGCAATTTATCTGGCGCTGTTTCTGCTTACGCCATCCTGCTCGCTGGCCACGGCACAACCTCTTCACCATGCCCAAACGCCGGAAAGGTTAAAGGCTGCCTTTGCCAGCTTGAAAGAGACGCCAAACAGCCGGGCAGCGCAACACCGTTATCTGAAGGCATTTCCCCGGAACTATAAAAAGTTTCAAGCCTATTTCGGCACAGGCGGAGCGCTGGCGGATGGATATGAGTGCGACTATATTTTCGCGCTCTCTGCAGTGCAGAGCCATCACGTCGCTGAAGTTGGCAGCCTGCTGGTCCATTTGAGCAAAGACGCGGAATCTCGGGGCAACGCTCCAAGCTGCCTGCAAAATGTCACCGCGAATTATGGCAGCCATTTCACCAAGTCATTTGCCCTCTTTCTTCACCGGCTTTCACCCCAGGAGCGCGGGCAATTGATCGACTTTCTGGCCGAACTGGAATCGGCAAAGTACCCTGAGTACCAGGCCATTATCCAAAACCTGAAAGGGCTGGAAGAAACTGATCTGGTGAAAGAGTTTCAGCAGGCGCAGATGGAACGATCAAAGCAATCTCATAGGTGAGGATTGCCAGAGCTTTGCTCCGCAGGCGGGAGATTAGATCGAAATCAAAATCTCACCGCGGAGGCGCGGAGACGCTGAGAAGAGCAAAGGATGGGAACGCCAGCGTGAAACCTCACAATCACAGCCAAGCGCCGGAGGCGCGAAAACAGGTTAGCCCACACTGAGGTGAGCGAATGCGAAGCCATAAGTGTGGGTATGCTTCAAAAAATGAATTCGAGCCCCATCCGGGGCTGGTGTGTTGAGAGGCTTAAATTCTCTTGACACCTGTTAATCTATCTGTCACATTTAGGTCCGAAATGAAGTTGTACTCTACAACCCAGGCAGCCAAGCAATTGGGAATTACACCCAAATCCTTGAGCCGCTATATCGCAGCAAAAAAAGTGCCTGCTCCAAAGGTCCTGGAATCCGGCAAAATAATTCATCACGTCTGGACTGAGGAGGAGGTTGAAAACCTCCGCAAGCTCCTGCCCAAGATCGCCAACGGCAGGAAGACGCGATACAAAAAGCAGTCAGCAATCAGCACTCAGCAATCAGCCAAAACAAAGACACCGGCAAGAGTGCCGGTGCCACAGAAGAAACGTAAACCCAGGAAGAAGTAGTGCACAACCAAAGCCCAAAGGCTAACAGCCAATGGCCAAGAGCCGAAAACCAACGGGCAGCGCCCGGTGCCGTTAACACCGAACGCGCCCTAACCGCAGTTCACCTGATAAGAGGTCAGGCAACCGATGGCTGTTCATAAAGTTATACGCACCAATCCACCCGCGCAACCAAAGCCCCAACAAGCCAGCGCCAAGCCCGAGCGCCCGCACGCTAAACACCAAGTGAAAGCCGAGCTCTTTGAAATCCTTCACCATCTCAACCGCGGGTACGGCGTTGCCGTGGCCGCGTTGGAAAAACTTGAGGCCAAAGCCCACAAGCAAAGACGGCGTATCTTTCCAACGGGCTTTCTTAACGGCTATCGCAACCGCACAGAAGCGCTCCGCGCTGAGACGAACCGCGATCTTCTCCGCAGGATTGCCGACTACGAAGGCCAGGACGCATCACGCTTTGCCGCGCCCTTGACCGCCAGGGATGCAAAGCGCGCGAAGCCATAACCGAAAAATGGGCGGCCCCCCTCGATTGCGATAAATGGGGAAGCCGCCCTTTGGCAATTTCACGGTCGAAATTTGGAAAAACCTGAAGCGCAATCTTTCAGCCCCTCTAAAGCCCCCGATTTTCTTCAGTCTTTTCTAATCCAAAGATGAGCCTGAAGGAAGAGAAGGAGATGGC
>JASLFF010000743.1 GCA_030150795.1 Terriglobales bacterium
CTCGCCTCAATCGACTGCACGAAATTTGTGGGCAGCGCGATGCCTACTGGTGGGTGAATCAATACGATAACGTCAACAATTCTCATGCGTACCGGGAGGTCGCCTCTTATTTGGCGAGGGCGTTGGGCAAAATAGACTGCCTGGTTGGCACAGTCGGGTCAGGCGGATCGATATGTGGAACAGCCCACTATTTGCGTAGACTTGTCCCCGACCTGCGCGTAATTGGCGTCGACACGTTCGGAAGCGTCCTATTTGGGCAGCCAGATCAGCCGAGGATCCTGCGGGGACTTGGAAACAGCCTCTTTCCCAAGAATCTTAATCACTCCGAGTTTGACGAGGTCCATTGGGTGAGCGCTGCGGAAGCCTTCAAGGCCACGCGGATGTTGCACCAGGGTACGACTCTTTTTCGTGGCGCCACCAGCGGAGCCGCTTGGTTGGTGGCTCGCCGTTGGGCGCACGATCATCCCAGCCGGCTCGTTGCATGTTTCTTCCCTGATGAGGGGCATCGATATCTTGACACAGCCTACAACGATGAGTATCTCAACGAAAAAGGCTTGCATATTTCGACGTTGCCAAAGGCCCCCCGCGAAGTAAGCCATCCCCAGCATGCCGGGCCACACTGGTCCTTCATGACATGGAAGCGCCGCACATTGGCAGATGTCATGAATGAGCCCAAGGAGGCTGGAAGCCCAGAATTATTGCCTATTAAAGAGCGCTCATGATCAGCAATTTGAGCGGAAGCGTAACAGTTCTTATGCATGACGGAAGACCGAAGACCAATGGCAGAAAAAATACATCCAGTGATCGATCTTAGGACGGACGGCGCGACCAGACCAAGCGAGAGAATGCGTGACGCAGCCAGAAATGCGGCCGTTGGCGATGATATCTATGGTGAAGACCCAACCATCAACCAGCTCGAACGGCGTGCGGCCGAGATATTCGAACGGGAAGCCGCACTGTTTGTCCCTAGCGGCACCATGGGAAATCAGGTCGCGATCTTTACCTATGCTCAGCGAGGAGAGGAAATAGTGTGCGAATGGCGGTCAGATGCTTACGCTTGGGAAATGGCATTGCCCGCCGCCCTCACCGGATGTTTGATGCGGCCCATTCAGGCGCCGGACGGCCTGCTAACCTGGGATCTCATTGAACCTTGGGTGAATTGCCACGAACCTTTTAAGGCGCGAACGGGGCTCATTATGATCGAGAATCCGAACAACATGAACGGTGGCATCGTTGCGCCTCCTGCAATCACCAATGACATTTGTCACAGCGCACATGCCTTGGGCATCCCCGTTCACCTTGATGGCGCGAGAATTTTTAACGCTGCTGTGGCCCTGAAGATTTCGGCAGCAGAATTAGCCCGGCCGTTTGACTCAGTCATGTTTTGCCTTTCGAAAGGGTTGGGAGCCCCCGTCGGTTCGATGTTGACGGGAAGCTCGGAATTTATTCGCCGCGCTCGGATTGCGCGGAAAATGCTGGGCGGTGGAATGCGTCAATGTGGAATGTTGGCTGCGGCCGGTCTGATTGCGCTTGAAGAGGGTCCCCAACGGCTCCATCAAGATCACGAAAATGCGCAATTGATAGCGCAACGGCTGGCAAGGATCAGCGGGATATTCGTGTCTGTCGAGAAAATAATGACCAATGTCGTTCATTTTTGCGTTGAAGACGATGTTGTCATAGAAGACCTCCTGTCGGCAATGGCTCGATGCGGAGTGCTGGCGACGTCTCCGGAGCCGCGTACTTTGCGATTAGTTACACATTTAGACGTAGACCGGCAGGCATGTATCGATGCCGTGTCAGTCATCTCCGATTGTATGAGTAGGGTGAGGACGGGAACGTTTCATCAGCAAAGCGCTGGATCCATGTAGTACGATTCAAAGCTTTCGCTGAAGTCCTCTTATCTGCCCCCATATGCAGTTCGCAGAAAATCCGTCCTCGGTGCAAAATCGTGAGTCTAGTCGCATTTATTGAGTCGAACACAACAGGAACCGGTCGTCTTCATATTCAGACAGCCCGGGCACAGGGCCATGAAATTGTTCTTTTCGCCTCGAACCCCGATCGTTATCGGTTTGTCAACGAGGACCATGTGAGGACCGTGGTTACAGATACTTCCGACCTCGACAGCCTTTCGCGCGCGATACGGCTCTTTGATAAGAAAGGTGAATTATGCGGGCTACTTTCCACGAGTGAACACTTTCTGGAGACAGCGGCGCGTTTGGATGTGCTTTTCGGCCTTGCCGGGCCTAACCCAGACTCCATTCACACCTGCCGGAACAAGTATCTGCAACGGGTTCGGCTGCGGGACGCCGGTCTTATTACGCCGCTTTTCTGGCAAGTGGCCAAAGCGCAGGACTTGCGAATTGCGCTCGCGGAGTTGACGCTTCCGGTAATCGTCAAGCCTGCCTGCGGTACGGGGTCTGTTGGCGTGAAGCTCTGCGCATCTCGCGAGGAAATAATAGTCCATACGAATTACTTGCTGGCCATTCGCCAAAATGAGCGCGGGATGCCCATCCAGCCATTAGTGCTGATTGAACAATATGTCAAGGGCCTTGAATACAGTGCTGAACTGTTTTGCGGTCAACTTCTGGGCATCACAAGGAAATATCTTGGTGCTGCTCCGTACTTTGTTGAAGCGGGCCATGATTTCCCAACTGTTCTGAGCCGGGCCATGGTTGTTCGAGTGGAGAATTTGATGCGGAAGGCGCTTGCCGCATTGGGATTAAATTGGGGCAACTGCCATGTCGAATTCCGTATTGACAAAGGAGAGCCGGTCATTATCGAAGTAAACCCACGACTCGCAGGAGGCTACATTCCCAAACTCGTGCATCTTGCCACGGGTATCAACATGATGGAGCTGACAATTCACGCGCACATAGGCCAACCAAAGCCGGCTCGCGCGACACTTAACCGCGCTGCCTCAATTCGATTTCTCATGGTAAACCGTGAGGGCCGCTTGATTCGCATTGACGGTATACGGCCGGCTCGACGGTGCAAGGGTGTCGTCGAGGTCGAGACATATCTGCAAGGTAGGCCACAGGTAGAAGTCCACCATGACTTCCGGGACAGGGTCGGACATGTGATTACCGCTGCTTTGGTAAGCGGCGAATCAGCCCGTCTCGCTGACAAAGCGCTCCAGCAGGTGACTCTGGTAATGAGTAAGCCGCCAACTTGCCCCACCGGACTCAAAACCGGCAAGGCCTCATGAGGCTATGAACGGCATGTCAATTTCACAACTCCGGGACTGGATAGTGGAAGAAAATTGGGCTGCTTATTCTATGCTAGAATTAGCCCGAAAAAGCGGAAGCTTTGGAGACGAAATATGCTGAAAAATATGGGCTCCGATCTTCGTTACGCTGTCCGAAAAGTGCTGCATAATCCCTCTGTTGCTGCAGTTATTACTTTGTCCCTGGCGCTAGGGATAGGTGCTAACACGGCTGTTTTCACGTTATTAAATGCCATTGTATTCAACAAGCTTCCCGTTAATCACCCGGAAGAACTGGTTCTTTTTTATAAACTCCTTCCTGATCGGGAAAGTGAGAGCTTCACTTCGGGCGCATTCGAACGCTTCCATGACAAAAGCCAGACACTTCAGGGAGTATTTGCTTTTACCAGCGTCGGCCGTCTCAATGCTATTGTCCGCGGCGAAGCTGAAGTGGCAAACGGCCAGGCCGTTACAGGTGATTATTTCTCTGTTCTGGGCGTCAATCCTGTCCTGGGCCGTTTTTTCAATGCCGAAGATGAACAGGCCCGGCGGCCGGTAGCAGTCATCAGTTACAACTACTGGCAGCGTCGATTTGGGGGAGAGGAGTCTGCCCTGCAGCAAACGATTTCGGTGGATCAAATCGAATGGACTGTGATTGGAGTTGCTCCACGGGATTTTTTTGGAGTTGTAGTAGGCGAATCTCCTGACATCACAGTACCTTTGAGGCTGTGGGATTCGACTTCCAGCGAGCCGCAGTGGAATAAGGCGAATACCATTTGGCTTTCCATCATGGGACGACTTAAGCCAGGGAACACAATCGAGCAAGCTCAGGCTGAGCTGCCTGTCTTGTTTTTCGGATCAAGTAAGGCACCGGGATCTGGCGTAGGTGCTTCTCGATATCCGAATTGGCCGCGCTTGGACATCCGGCCCGGACAGGGAGGATTCGGCTGGGGACTGCGTAACAGCTATTCTTTGCCTCTGCGGATTATCATGATAACTGTTGGCGCCGTCCTTTTGATCGCCTGTGCGAATATAGCTAATCTACTGCTGGCAAGGGCGACAACGCGCCAGAGGGAAATCGCTGTAAGCATGGCCTTGGGTGCTCCTCGTTCGCGTCTCGTCTGGCAGGTAATGTCAGAGAGTTTGCTCATGGCCCTGGCAGGAGGAGCGCTGGGTTTACCGTTTGCATGGTGGGGCAGCCATCTTCTCTTGCGTATGCTTGCCAAAGGCAATTCGATTCCTATAGATCTCACGCCTGACATTCGGGTTCTTGGATTCACAGCTTTTATCTCATTGTTCACCGGGCTGTTGTTTGGGTTCATGCCTGCTCTTCGTGCGACCAAGGTCGAAATCAAT
>JASLFF010000753.1 GCA_030150795.1 Terriglobales bacterium
GCAAAACCTTTGAAACACAGAGGAACGGAGGAAGCAGAGATGGCGGCAGAGCCGCATTCCGCATCTCGATCCGCGTTCATCTGCGTTAATCAGCGGTAAGACTTGTTTTCTCCGCGTCTCCCTTGCAGGGCTCCGCAATACAATATTCTTAATGTCCAAGTCTCCCACTGAGCGCTTTACCGGCCGCGTTGACAATTACGTCCGCTATCGACCTCAATATCCGCCGCAGGTGATTGACGCCTTGCGCCACGAATGCGGGCTGCGGCCGGAACACACCATTGCCGACATTGCTTCCGGGACCGGAATCTTCACGCGGCTTCTGCTGGAGAACGGGAACCGCGTTTTCGCCGTCGAGCCCAATGCTGAAATGCGTGCCGCCAGCGCTCACCTGCAGGAATCGTTCCCTCGTCTGGCTTTGATCGTCGGCGCCGCTGAAGCAACCACCCTGCCTGCCGCTTCAGTGGATTTCATCACCGTGGCCCAGGCCGCGCATTGGCTGGAGCCGGACCAGGCGCGCGCAGAATTTGAGCGGATTCTTAAGCCGCGTGGCTGGTGTGTGCTCCTTTGGAATGAACGCCGCATCACCGGCAATCCTTTTTTGGATGACTACGAGCAGCTTCTGCACAGGCATTGCGGCGAATATAAGGACAAACGCCACGGACAGACAGCCCCAATAGCCCAGGCATTTTTCGCCGGCGTCCAATATCATCAGCGTGTTTTTGAGTACCAGCAGGAATTTGACTTCGCGGGGCTCGCCGGACGGCTGCTCTCTTCTTCCTACTGTCCTTTACAGGAAGATCCGGCCCATGCGCCAATGATGCAGGAACTTGAGCGTATTTTTCAGGCCCACGCGCGCCGGAATATGGTTCGCATCGATTACGACACCCGCGTGTTCTTTGCACAGTTGCATCCTGCGAAATGATCTCCGGCTTGCGATTGAACCAAATTCATTATCCGCGATCATCCGTATCGGTCCTGCTCTTTCCCGATCACCCGATCACGCGCGATCACCAGATCACCCGATCTCTTCTCCGTGCCTCTGTGTCTCTGTGGTAGGTTTTCTTGTGCGTCCCTCGCAAAACACTTTGCAGGGGTCGCATTCTGCGCTACAACATCTTCATGACCCATCAGCAGCTTGTCCGGATGGCCGAGCAGTGGCTTCGCTCCAGATATCGTTGTGGAATCGTTCTTTCAGAGCAATCTTGCGCCAGCGGTGAAACGCCCGACGTGATTGCCTGGAAAGGCAAATGCCGCTCGGTGGTGGTGGAATGTAAAGTATCCCGCGCCGACTTTTTTGCCGACCGCGAAAAGCCTTTCCGCAAAGACCCCGACCTGGCCATGGGATGCGAGCGTTTTTATCTGGTCCCGCAAGGCCTTATCCGCGCCGACGAGATGCCGCAAAAATGGGGGTTGCTGGAATGCAAAGGCCGCGAAGTCCACATGGCGGTAAAGCCCTGCCGCCAAACCCAGCGCAGCCAGACCGGGCTGATGTGGGAAATGAATTTGCTGCTGGCCAGCCTGCGCCGCGTGGAAGTGCGCATTGAGCCGCAGACCATCACGGATTTTCTGAAATGGAAGAACCGGCTGGCTGAATACAACGGCGGACGCCTGCCGGAAGGCATCACTGCTCCGGAAGCGGAGCCGAATGTGCATTTGGTGTGATTTTTCTGAAGTCTCGACTTCTTTACGCTGAAAATGCTCTAGCTTCTTCCAGCGCTCTTCTTGCGCACACGTTTCCCGCGCATTGATGCTGGCTCACTTACCTGCTTTAACAGCCGGAATCGAACCGCATCGCCGCAGCGGTTGCAGCGCGGGAACGTCTCGCTCACTCGCACCAGGACATTGTGCGTCTCCCGGTGTTCGCGGTGAATCGCCTGGTAAATGCCGCCCTGGCTGCAGAGTGCACCAGGAACAAGAAGATCGTCTCCGGAGCTGACGCCTTCCATAGGACCTCCAGCTTGAAACCTGCCGCCGAGAGAGGTCGGACGCATGCGGCAAGCAATGTGAAGTTTAGATGATGGGCCAGCTCTTTTCGGTTGCGCCCGCCCGGGCAGTAGTTCTACGCAGGCCAATCCACTCCAGGATCGACTCCAATGGCACGACGTTACTAAGAGATTGTTAAAGACGATTTCGCGGCTGCTTCTACAAGAAGAACGGCTTACTTGTCGCCCGGCTTGCGCTTGATTACCGGACGATCGTCATCTTGGCCTTTATCGTTTTGGTCAGGGCTCTTATCGCCGGGGTTCTTATCTCCAGCCGTCCGGCGCAAATCCGGTTTCTGCCCATCCTTGCCGTCTTTTTGCAGCTTGTGTTTCATCACCAGGGCCAGCCGCTTCTTGGCTTGCTCAAAATCAGAGGTGTTCGTGATGTACTGTTCGCGGGGCGGCAGGATGGTGCCGATCTCCTGCTGCGATTTCGCGATCCGGTCCGGCGTCTGCGGATGGTCCCCGTAAAGCTTCATCGCAACGCCCGGGCGTTTCTTCTCCAGCGTCTGTAACTTTTCAAAGAAGTTGATCATGCCATTGGGATCGTAGCCGCTCTTGTAGGCGTACTGTATGCCCAGGTAATCCGCCTGAGCTTCAAAGTTGCGGCCAAACTTGCTGAAAACCGCCGGTATGCCGAAGTTCGCAGCCTCATTGACTCCAAGCCCCGCGAGCCCTCCCGTCAGGATCACTACCGGGATCATCGCCAGTTGGGCAAACGTTCCGCGCGTGGCCTCGCGAGCCGCATGGCAGGCCGCCACGTGCCCGATCTCATGCGCCATCACGCCGGCCAGCTCGGACTCATCGTCAGCCATCAGAATCGTTCCGGCATTGACAAACATATAGCCGCCGGGCAGCGCGAAGGCGTTGGGTTCTTCGACGTCCAGCACTTTGATAGTGAAGGGCAGCTTGGTATCGGAGTTGCGGGCAAGATTTTGGCCCAGGCGATTTACGTATTCGTTCACCACGGGATCGGTAATCAAGTGCGACGTTGCCTCTACCTGCCGGGCAAACTCCTGGCCCATTTTTACCTGCGTGTCAAGGCTGTACCAGTTGAACAGCCCGCGATTGCAGCCCACGTTGCGGTTGCCGATCGCATTCAGGTCGTTGATTCCTGTGCCATGGTAGAACTTGTCATCGTCAATGCTTTGCTTGTCTTTGTCGTTTTGCTTCTGCTTTTGATCTTTCTGCTGTTGTCCGGATTTGTCGTCCTGGTCCTGCTGCTGTGGCGGAACGGCAAACGCAACGGTCACGGACAGGAGGATCACCCAACTCAGGAAAAACATTCTGCGGAACACGATTTACCTCCCTCAATACTGGGCGTTCATCGCCAAGCACAGGAGAAATTTGGAGTAAAGATGATTATACCGCCCCTGGTGGATCAGTTAGAAATCGACTCGTCCACGAAGTCTCATAAACCCAGGGCCTCCACTTGCTCCTCAGTTTCATAGCCGAGCCAGTGTGCAACCTCATGCCAGACCACCTGTTTTACTTCTGCCCGCAAATCTCCTTTTGAACACCGCAGAATGGGGCCGCGAAAAACAAATATCAGGTCCGGGGCATACTGCAACTGGGCGAATGAGCGTTTTGTCCTGAATATGCCGCTGTACAGTCCCAATAACTCAGTTCCACGGCGCCATTTCTCCCGGTCCGACATCTCCTTGAATACCTCCGGAGGAGGCTCGTCAAGCACTTGAATGCCGGGGAAATCCGGCAGACGCCTGATCTTCTGGGGCAGGGTGCTGTATGCCCACTCTACAATCTCCTCAAAGCTTTCAGGATTTGCGGTGTCAGCCATGAGGCCAACTTTACCACCAGGGCAAGCGGCGAGACGTGGAGATTCAGTAAAAGCAAAACCTTACCGCGGATGAACACGGATGAACGCGGATCAAGCCTCGGCGAATCGGAAAAGCAAAAGTATTTCGGTAACACTCCCGAACACTTATTCCGCCATGCACCATCCAGTCTGATACAAAAGAGGTATATGCCCACGCCCACGGTCCGCCCATCTGATGTTGCCACGCTCGATGCCATTCTGCACGCCTTCTACGAAACTGTTTCGGGAGCGGTTGGCCAGCCGCGGGACTGGGACCGGTTCCGGTCGCTTTTCCTGCCCGGTGGACGCCTGATGCCGGTCGTCTCCCTCCCCGGGGAAAAGGCTGGCGTGCGTTTACTGAGCACTGAGGATTTCATTCAGCGTGTAGAGTCGATATTCGCCGTGGAGGACTTCTGGGAGCGGGAAACGAGCCGCCAGACCGAAACAATCGGCCACTTCGCACACGTGCTGAGCTTCTATGAATCTCTCCGCGATCCGAAGGGACCACCGTTTGAACGAAGCGTGAACAGCATCCAGTTGCTCAACGACGGTGTTCGCTGGTGGATCGTCAACGTAATGTGGAACACGTCGCGTAAGGAGTAGAGACTTTGCAAAACCATCCTGCCGACCCGGTCAAGTGCGACGCTTTGTTTGGGCTTCGCCGCGCAGAATGGCGAGTCGATTCCCGAGTGCATCGGGCGACAGGGAATCGGGAACCACGGGAGGCCAGACATCCTTAGCCGTCTGAAAACTAAAGACGCAGGATGTTATTTGGCGAAGCGAGGAGATAGCACGCGCCTAGCCAGGCTCCGGAATTGGTCCATTGGAGTCTTCTCAAGCGCTAAGCCTTGCGCGCGCATTTTGCTCAGGCCATCGTTCAATCGACCTCGAGCCACAGGTCCCATCGCGATGAACCGGAAAGCTTGCGCATTGTCTCTGGTCATGGGCAAAAGCTCAATCGCGGCGGAGAACGTCCCGGAAGCAGTTTGTAGCCCGATGTCGGCGAATGTGCCGGAAGCGAACCGCCTTTCCAGGCGAATTGTGCCGCCGGTAAGGGACAGCATATGAAGAGTGCCTTTGAGTTTTTCAGAGCCGATTGAAACGACTGCCTGCTCGTTGTTCGGTACAACGAACCTGGGTGAACGAACCCGTCTCTGTTGCTTTTTCATCCTTATATTGCTCCCGCCAACATGTTAGAACCAAAATGGTAGCAATCTCACCAGGCCAAAGGCACCATGAAAATGGGCGCGCTTGCCACCGAAGGCCATGGCAGAACATGGCCACTCAGGCACGGGGTCCTTTGAGAGATGGCCGAGCAGGCTGCTTCAAGACGTAACATGGCCATTGCACCCGAAGTCCAATAAAGCTATCTCTCGCCAGTTGAAGGCGTTGCTTTTTCGCCGCCGCTCAGAGCTTGGGATGTTTGAGATGCCAGCCGGTTGAATCCTGATACGCCTTGGCCAGCGCCAGCATCTGCGCTTCACCAAACAGCTTTCCGATAAACGTCAGACCGGTGGGATGGCCCTTCTCATCAAAGCCGTGCGGCAGCGTTACGCTCGGGTGTCCGGTGAGATTGGTGATGCCGGTGCTGCGGTCTGCCACCGGATTGGGCGTGTAGTCGGCATAGTCATAGGGCAGCAAATAGACGTCAATCGTTGCCATAAGCTTGTCCATCTCCTGCATCAGCAGCATGCGCGCACGATTGGCGTTCACGTAGTCCGGAGCGGGATAAAGGCGATAAGCATTTTGGCCGGCGATGCGGTCCGGGCGCGCTAGTTGCTCTGGGTGCGTGTCAACGGGATCATGCAGCGCCACAATGCCTTCAGCGTTCAAGATCGCCGAAGGATCAAGCTTTGAGTTTTCAGGAAGCTTGAACTCTGCCAGTTCAATTCCCAGGCTGCGTATCTTATCCAGCGCTGCGCGATCATTGGCCTCCACTTGCGGCGTCTGGCGCGTATTTTCAAACGCGGCCTTCAGATATGCCACGCGCAGCTTGCGAACATCGAGTGTTGCGTCCCAGTTAAAAGGCACGTCAACGGCGGCAAGGTCGAGATTGTCCGCGCCTTGAATGGCGTTGAGCACCAACGCGCAGTCTTCCACTGATCGGCACATCGGACCGGTCTTGTCCATGCTCCAGCTCAGCGCCATCGCGCCGTAACGGCTAACGCGTCCAAAGGTTGGGCGCAGCCCCGTGACGCCGCAAATGGCCGACGGCGCAAGGATCGAGCCCAGCGTTTCTGTGCCTATGGAAAAGCCCACCAAACCGCCGGCGGTTGCCGATCCCGGACCAGCGGATGAACCTTGCGATCCCATCGACGTGTCCCAGGGGTTCATCGTCTGTCCCGCGAACCATATGTCATCGAGCGCCAATTCTCCGGTAGCAAGTTTGCCAATGAGCACTGCGCCGGCATCGCGCAGCCGGGTGACCACCGTCGCGTCCACATCAATAATGCGGTTTTTGAACGGCGCAGCTCCCCAGGTGGTGGGATATCCTTTCACCGCAAACAGGTCTTTGATTCCATAGGGAATGCCGTGGAGCGGCCCGCGATATTTGCCCGCGGCAATTTCCTGATCGGCCTGGCGCGCCTCTCGCAGCGCCAGATCATCGGTGATGGTGACAAAACATTTGAGCTTGGGATTGTATCGCCGGGCCCGCGCCAGATACGTCTCAGTCAGCTCCACGGAAGTTACCCGCCGGGTCCGAACCAGCTCACTCAGGCTCGTCACCGGCCAGAAGGCCAAGTCTTCCAGGGCTTCGATCTGCCCGCGCGAGGCGCGGGGTGGCCGCTGCACGTGAGGCGGAGCGCTGGCGCGGAACGGACGTCGGGTGCGGTCGATCTTCATCCCCGGAAGCACCGGATTGAAGTAGAGTGGCGGCGCGATGCTGTTATCGATCTCCACCTTGCGCAACTCGCGCAGCTTTACCGTGTTCTCAGTGACGCCTTTGAGCATCTTGTCCAACTGCTCGTCAGTGAATTCAAGACCGGCGACCGCCGCAGCATCGCGCAGCATGTCTTTAGTCAGGGCAGGCGCGGCTTCAGATGGCTTCCCTTGTGTCTCAGAGACGCGCGCTCCAGCCAATTTGCCCCAGAGCACGCCGGGAAAAAGCGTTGAGGTCAACCCAAGCGATGAAAAATAAGCGAGGAACGAACGGCGGTCTGTGGTGAGGTTCATGAGTAGGGAAACATTCTGCACTGGCAGGAGAGAGTTTGTCTATTGCGACAGAATTATTGGCGGAAGCGTGTGAGAGTCGAACTCACCAGAGCCAGCAAAGCTAACTCTCGCCGGTTTTGAAGACCGGAAGGGTCACCGGACCCCGTGCGCTTCCGCGTCTCGATAGTCTACATGAGTAGCAGTCAGAGCTCAGTCATCAGCCAAAAAGCTATACCGCAACGGACGCAAAGAGCGCAAAGGACACTCAGGAGATTGAATTTCTTTTCCTTTGCGTCCTTCGCGACCTTTGCGGTAATGAGATTGGCTGAATGCTGAGTGCTGACCGCTATCACTCAGCGCGCAGTGCCTCTGACGGATCAACCCGGGCAGCCCGGGCAGCAGGAAGCGCTGAAGCGATTACCGCCGCTGCCAGGATCACCGCAGCGGACGCGATCAAGGGCAGCACTCCGGGCGATTGCAACTCTCCAATGTACTTGCCGATGGTACGCTCCAGGACAAAACTAACCACCAAACCTGCCGCTACTCCAACACCGGCAATCACCAGTCCTTCAGAGAGCACCTTGGTGAGAATGCTGCGCGGCTGAGCGCCCAGGGCCTGCCGGATTCCGAATTCGCGCGTGCGTCCGCTCACGGAAAAGGCGAGCACGCCCGCCACTCCCACCACGGAGATCAACAACGCCAGCGCGGCGAATCCGCCAAACACGATTGCGTTAAGACGGTCAGGCGTCAACACTTCGGTGCGCACATCTTCCAGCGAACTGGCCCGTTCCACAGGCTGGTCGGCTGACATGTCATGGATCGTCCGCGTAATGGTGGGAACCAGCGCATACGGATCATTCTGGGCGCGCACAAAAAGCCTCCCATTAAAACCTTCCTGCGCTGATGGCTGATAAATCGTCATGGCCGGTTGCGGGATGATGTTTTCATCGTCCACGTCAGGCACCACGCCAATGATCCGCCGTGGCTCAGTGCTGATGCCGATAAACTTCATCACGCCGTC
>JASLFF010000004.1 GCA_030150795.1 Terriglobales bacterium
GGCGGGCCGTTTCAACCCGCCGCTGGGCTGGCTGCCGGGCGATATCGTTTATCGCGGCAAGAGCACTGTCTTCTACTTCCCGCTGGCCACGTGCATCGTCATCAGCGTAGTGCTGTCCCTTCTTTTCTGGTTGTTCGGCAGGGGACATCGCTAAAGACTTTTGGGCGCAAATTCATTCGTCTGCGAGAGTAACGGCGCCACACGCAGCCATCATGCGGAAACCCTGTAGGAGTTGACGGAAGAAAGAGCACTGGCAGAAACCCGCCAGTGCTTTCTCCCCGCATCGTAATTCTTCTTCATTTTGTAGGCGCAGGCGGCGGACCTTCCGGCTGGCAAACGCCTGTGGTCCCACCCAGGCCAAAGAAGCAAAAGCACGGGCGTTTGCAAATGTCGCCGCTGGTGCATGGGCTTCCACACGCCACAACCGCGTGCGTACCTGTTCTCAATTGGTAAAGAGATAACGCGCCCGCGGAAAGAGTGACTGCCAGCATTGCGGCCATAACAATTCTTCTAACCATTTGTTTGCTCCTTGAGTTTAGGTCGGACGCTCCGCTTGCCCTGCGTCCGCGGCCAGAAAGTCTTACAGGTCCCTAATCCTACTGCGCAAGGTACCGGATTGCGCCGATTTTCGGCTTTTTATGCAGAGTTCCAGCACCATTTTGGGACGCTGGCTTCCCACCTGCATCCTTGCGCTGCTGGTTATCCTGTCGCTCGCTGCACTTTAAAAAAGATTGGTGTCCAATCCCGCAATAAATTGGATGCCAGGAATAATTTTGTTCGTCAACGCGGCATCATTGGTAAGAAAGAGATCGGTGCCGGCCTGGGACGCGCATGCAAGGTGGATGGCGTCGGCGGGTGAAATGCCATGGTTCGCACGGATCCTCGCATAGAGGTCCGCGGTGGCCAGAGTGAAAGGCAGTACTTCTACAAACGGACTCTCAAACACGTCACGAACCTGCTTCGCGATTGCTGAAGCCTTCATCTTGTACGGACCCACCAGGACCTCTCCAGCCGTAAATGCGCTAGTACAAAGCCGGTCTTGCCGCTGTTCCATTTTTGAGAGGATATGCCGCACTCGTTTTGCATAGACTGGGTGGTCCTCCAGCCAGTAAACAAACAGCATCGTGTCCCAGTAGATCCGGCTCATGGATTCGCCTTCTTTTTAGGGATTTACTTTTCCGTAAAACTGTTGCGTTCTTGTCGAATGAAAGTTTCACCGCCGCCCAATTGCCGGAAGAGGTCCTTTGCCACGCCACGGAGCGCCGCTAAAGGGTTGGCTGGGATATCGGTCTTTGCATCCCTGGAAAGAATTTCGTATGTGAACGTCACTGTTGTGCTTTGGCCGGATGGTGGTCCTGTTTTTGACACAATCCGCAGTTGATTTTCTTCCAGCAGTTTTCTAGATTCCAGGGCCGCACAGACTTGCGGGACGCGATTCGCAAGCCTCAGTGCTTTGTGTACTGCGCCAACGCTGACTGTGAAAGTCCGCTTTCCTTCTCGCTTAGCAGCCTTCAGATAGACTTCAGATACGTGGTCCCTGATCAGGTCGGAACCAGATTGCGTAAGGACTGATTTCATGTTCACCTCGAATTTAAGCAATGCTAGCATAGCTTGCATAGCATTGCAAGCTATTGATTGAGCTGTCAAAAATGGCCTGACCGTCTGATTCCCCGCAAAAAGCTCTTCTTTGATGTCCGCAAATCCCACCCGCATGCCCTGCTACACTGCCATGTTGTCTTCTGAAAACCAACTCGGCTTCACTTTTGAGCAGGTGCCCACACGCCGCATCTGGCGTGTTGCCGATCTGGTAAGCGCCGTGCGCACCACGGTGGAGCGCGCATATACAGACGTTTGGGTGGAAGGCGAAATCTCCAACTTTCGACCGGCGGAATCAGGTCACCTTTACTTCACGCTGAAAGATGGCGATGCGCAGTTACGCATCGTGATGTTTCGCAGCCAGGCCCGGCTGTTGCGCTTTCGGCCTGAAGCCGGCATGCAGGTGATTGCTCGAGGGCGCGTAACGATCTATGACGTTCGCGGAGAGCTGCAACTTTCCGCTGAATTCCTTGAGCCGGTAGGCGCTGGCGCGCTGCAAGTGGCGTTTGAGCAGCTCAAGGCCCGGCTGGCGCAGGAAGGCTTGTTTGACGCTACTCGCCGCAAGCCCATTCCTCCGTTGCCTCGACGGATCGGCCTTATAACTTCACCGCGCGGCGCAGCCTTGCAGGACATGCTCAACATCCTTGCGCGTCGCCATGAAAACGTGGGCATACAGATTTATCCCGCGCAGGTGCAGGGTGAAACGGCGGCAGCGGAAGTTGCGGCAGGCATTAAGCATTTCAACCGCGCGAAAAGCGTCGATGTGATCATCATTGCGCGCGGTGGCGGCTCCATTGAAGACCTGGCTGCGTTCAACGACGAAACTTTGGCCCGCATAATTTTCGGATCGACGCTGCCGGTAATAACGGCCATCGGGCATGAGACTGATTTCACCATCGCCGATTTTGTTGCCGATCTGCGCGCGCCCACGCCTTCCGCCGCAGCCGAACTGGTGATTGAATCCAAGCACCGCCTGGCGGAGCACCTTGCGCATCTGCACCAGCGGCTTGGACGAGCTACGCGCTATCGCCTGCTCATGGCGCGCAACCGTTTGCAGGAACTCGCACAGCACGGAGCCTTCGCCCGCATACAGGATTTAATGGTGCGGCGATCACAACGGCTCGACGAGCTTTCCTATCGGCTGGCAGCGAACTATCGCACCCTGCTGCACGATTATCATCGCCGGCTGGATATTGCGGCAGCGCGGGTGCGGCACTTTGATTTTCGCCGGTCGCTGGCCGTGGTACGGAGCCAGATCGATGCCGGCACTGAAACCATGGTCCACGCTTTCCAATCGTACCTGGCCGCACGGCGTTCGCACGCGGAGCGGCTGGCAGCGCAGCTCAATGCCCTCTCACCCGTAAAGATTCTCGAACGCGGCTATGCGCTGGTCTTTGATGAACGTGGCGCGCTGGTCAAAGATGCTTCGCAGCTTGTGGCAGGCTCTGAAATTTCCGGGCAGGTGGCGCGAGGCCGGTTCACTGCTGAAGTGAAAAAGACGATGCCTGATTGAGCAAGTTGTCCCACAACGCACACGTTTGCAACCGGCGAGCAATTGCTAAATACTAAGTACCAAGTACTAACTACTAAATCATGCGAAAACTTTTCGGTACTGATGGCATCCGCGGCGTGGCCGGCGAATATCCACTGGACAAGAAAACCGTGTACGCCGTTGGCCGCGCTTTGGGCGATCATCTTCCCGCCGGTCCGCGTCGCGTGGTGATTGGGCAGGACACGCGCGAATCGAGCGGCTGGATGGCCGACATGCTTATCTCTGGGCTGTGCGACTCCGGCGTGGAGACACAGAGTGCCGGCGTGGTTCCCACGCCTTCCGTCGCCCACCTGGCGCACACCCATGGTTTTTCCGCAGGCGTAGTCATTTCCGCCTCGCACAATCCCTGGCGCGACAATGGCATCAAGATCTTCGGCGGAGACGGGTACAAGCTGCCGGATGCGGTAGAACTGGAAATTGAAAGCGAAATTTTTTCTCTGCTCAATGACGGAATCCCTCCAGGCACCGCCGAACCCGCAGACCCATCACTTCCCGGCGATCCCGCACTGCGGATGGATTACCTGAACTGGCTTGCGCGAACAATCGCGGGTGCTGAGCGCCTGCACATTGTTGTGGACTGCGCCAACGGCGCAGCCAGCACGGTCGCTCCGGAGATATTCAAACGTTGCGGCGCTCATGCGGAGTTCGCGCATCGCACGCCGGACGGACGCAACATCAATGAGAACTGCGGCGCGCTCCATCCGGAGATCGTGGCGCGGGAAGTTTTGGCAAGGACCGCCGACCTGGGCATCTGCTTTGATGGTGACGCCGACCGTGCACTCTTTGCCGATAGCAACGGCCATGTGGTGAATGGCGACGCCGTA
>JASLFF010000780.1 GCA_030150795.1 Terriglobales bacterium
AAAATGAATTCCCTGCTCGATAAAAACGTGATTGAAGCTTTATACATGGCCTCGCAGGCCGGCGTGCCGATTGATCTCACGGTGCGCGGCATGTGTTCCCTGCGTCCCGGTGTCCCGGGCATCAGCGATAATATTGTGGTCCGCAGTGTAGTCGGCAGGTTGCTGGAACATACGCGCATTTTTTATTTCGAGAATGGCGGCGATGATGAAGTCTATATCTCCAGCGCTGACTGGATGCCGCGTAACCTTTATGAGCGCGTTGAGGTCCTTTGTCCGGTACAAGATCCGCAGCTGAAGCAGCGATTGAAAAGTGAGGTATTGGCTGCTTATCTTGCAGATAACGTTAAGGCCCGCTTTCTCGATCGCAATGGAAAGTACGTGCGACCGATACGCAAGCGTGGAGAAGCAGCTTTTTCAGCCCAGGATTTTCTAATCGCTGTGGCGGAAGGCACAGCCACCGCAGCCGACATTCCTGAACCAGCCATAGTCCGTCCCAAGAGATCAATTGGCCGCCGCAAAAAACAGGTGCTTGCCCGATAGCCTATGCTCATATATTTCTTCCGTCATGCTTCCGCCGGCAAAACCATGCTGAATCCCAAAAAGGACGAACGTCGCCCTTTGGACGAAGAAGGCATTCTGCAAGTGCGTTACGTCGGCCGCCTGCTGGCAAACCTCGATGTCCAGGTTGACCAGATCATCAGCAGCCCGCTGAAGCGTGCGCGCCAAACGGCCTCACTGGCTGCCAATGAACTGGCGTTCGAAGGGGCCGTCCAGCTCGACGATGCTTTGCGTCCCGAAGCAGAGTTTGAAGAGTTTCACTCCATGTTGGCGCGCTATAAAAAATATGATGCGATTATGGTCGTGGGACATAATCCCAGCTTTACTGAATTCCTAAGCAAATCAATCTCCGGCCCAGGCGGTTCCGCACGGATTGACTTAAAGAAAGGCTCTGTGGCCCGGGTGGAGATGAACGGGCGCACTGGCACGCTGGACTGGCTAGTGACACCCAAGATTGCGCGCACTGTTCAAACCAGCTTGAAGTCAAGTTCGCGGCCAAAGACCTCGCGGAAATAGGCCCGCTCCTTTTCTCCTGCCCATAGCTCCAGGTCCGCTCCAGTGCGGCCCGCCTTTACATTGAGCGTAACTTCCCCGCCGCGCGCCACTGCGCGCAGAGATTCCACGGCCGACAACCTGCCCTGATTCAGTGCTCGCGCCACCCGCAGAAGGGCCGTGCTCTTAATGACGTCTGACCTGATCTGTGCCGGCAGCAGTTTGATAAGGCGGTCACGTAATTGTGGTTTGGAGTTGCCCTGAAAGCGCGCAATTGTGGCAATGATTTTTCTCTGCAATGGAGTAAAGCCAAACAACTCTGAACGCGAAATCACATAATACGCATGGCGATGCAGGCCCACCGGATTGATGTACGTTCCCACTTCGTACAACATTGCTGCAGCGGCAATCCACTCACGACAATCCTTGCTCAGTCCGTGCATGCGTCGCGTCTGGTCAAAAAGAGAAAGAGCCAGCTTGCGCACCTGTTCGGCATTTTCCAGGTCAACTCCGTATCGCCGGGCGGTGTTCATGAGCACGTCCTGGCGGTCAGCTTCCAATTGACGATGCGAGCGCGTGTGCTGGTCGTATTCCGCGGCCATTTGCGCCAAAATACCATCGCGCAGCCCGAGTGGAGAGTAACGAAAACCTTTGAGCCCGCAGGCATCCAGCACATGCGCGTATACCGCGGCGCCGGCCACGATAATTTGTGCCCGCTTAGGATTGATGCCCTTGATGGCCGCGCGCTGCCGGTCCGTCATCTTTGCCAGTCGTCTTGCCAGCTTCTCTGCCACGGCAAGAGACACGCCGCCGCTTCGGTTGAGCCGCAATGACTGCGCCGCTCCCGCCAGCGCCGCTGCCGTTCCAGAGGTGGCAATCACTGCGCGCACTGCGGCCCGGGTTATCTTGCGCGATGCTGTGGCCGCTTCCTGAACAATGAAATCATGCAGCCTCTTGAGTTCCGGTTTTGTAGGCGGGTCATGGTGGATAAATTCCTGGGTTAAGCGGACAGCGCCCAGAGGTAATGTGACAATCTCTTTGATGTGGCCTTTTTCAGAGAGCGTAAGTTCACAGCTGCCGCCGCCCAGATCAATCAGCAACATTTTAGGCGGAGGCGTGCGCAAATTTGATACTACGCCAAGGTGAATGAGACGCCCTTCTTCCAGGCCGCTCACGATTTCAAGGTTCCAGCCCGTAACAGTCTTCACCCATTCTTCAAAAAGGCGGGCACTGTTGCTGTCACGCAGGGCGCTGGTTCCAACAACACGGGTACGCTCCACCGCATGGCTCTGCACAGCGCGATGAAAACGGCGCAGCACTTTCAGCGTTTGCGCCATCGCCTGGGGATCAAGATTACCGTCTCGAAATACTCCTTCACCCAGCCGAGTAACTTCGCGGTCCTGATGCAGCGCAACCAGGCGTCCGCGTCGAAGTTCGGCGATACTGAGCCGGACTGAATTGGAACCGATATCAACCGCGGCAAAGACGGGCATGTTTTATCAGGCAGAGCGTGGGACAGTCCGCAAAGATTGGGCGGAACGCGGAGATTTCTTGGCGGGTGGCTGCGCCAAAGAAAATAGTTTGTGCACAGAAGAGGTTGCGTCTGAATGCCGCGCACTAAGAACGGTCCTTGCTTCGTGCACTAGCGCGGAGTTTGCGCGATCAGAAAATCGCTTCTCAGCTCTTTGAGTCAACTCGAACCAATCGTGCCAATCGCCAATTGCATCCTGGGTCGATTTGAGTTTGTGAATAAACTCTTTTTGCGCGGCCGATTCTTCCGCCAGTTCGGCCAGATAACGGATGCGCTTCAGAGTCACCCGAGCTTCATGGAGCTGGTTGGGCTTCAGTGTCTGTCCGGACGCAAAATGACTGGCCATTTCTGCAAGCTGCGCTTTGGCTTCCTCCAGAGGAGCCAATGGACGATTCTTGTCGTCTTGGGGCACGCCGGCTTGTTCCGCAACCCGGTGGAGACGGCCAAAAAATCTTGCTTCATGGAGCTTTTTGATGGCCGACACCAACCGCTTGGCCTGCTGGTCCCTCTTCTTTTTTAGAAGTTCTGCCAAAGTTTTTCGGTCTTTCCCAGCCGATCCATTGCCCAGCGTCCCCAGAAGATCTGCCTGAACATCGAGATCGCGAAGCTTCCCAGCCCGTTTGCGCAAATCCGCCATCTTTTCCAGCGTGCGCTCCTCTTTTTTCCCGATATCCGGGTTCGCATAACTGACCAGGCTCTCAATCCGGCGAACCGTGGTGCGTAGGCGATGAACGCTCTTCGGCTTGGCGTCATCAAGCACTTTGGAGACAGCGCCCGACAGGTCTCGATTGAGACCTCGCATACGTTTTTCCAACAAAGTCATGAGAGAGGGTCGATAAAACAGCTAACTACTATATTAGATGACAAGGATTGAGCAAAATGCCTCGTTTTATGTGCATATGGCATAGGAATTATTCCCCTTATTGCAAGGATCTTAGTTTTCTGCAGAGTGATTTGCGCGCTCCGGATTACGCCATTCCGTGTTCTAATAGGGCATGGCGATGGAGTTCGCCTTTAACCGCCCGCTGACGGCTGATGACTCCTACCAAAATTTTACAAACTTTGGAGCCATCAGCATGCAATCTCTAGTCGATTGGAAACCCTATCTCTGGGTGTCATTAGGCGGCATTTTCGGCGCTAGTTCGCGCTATTTTCTCAGCCGGATCATCACCCGCTTTACTGACGCTGCTTTTCCGCTTGGAACGCTTGTCATCAACGTTACCGGCAGCCTGGTGCTTGGGTTTTTCCTGGTTTGGACCACGGAACGAGTCTTGGCAGATCAAAAGTGGAAGCTCCTTGTTGCCATTGGGTTCTGCGGATCGTACACAACGTTTTCCAGCTATGCATTTGAAACGATGTCCTATTTTGAGCAAGGACACTGGGCGCTGTTTGCATCCAACATTCTGGCTAACAACGTGCTTTGTCTGGGGGCGATCCTGGTGGGCGCCATGATCGCGCGGGCCATTTAATTGGCGTAGTAGAATTTCCAACAGAAAAGACGCAGTATCCCTCATGACTCTACCCCGCAATGCCGTGCAGATTTCGATTTATCTCAGTGAAGCCGACGAGTGGCATCGCCGGCCGCTCCATTTGGAATTGCTGAAGTATTTGCGCGATCAGCAGATAGCCGGAGCCACAGTGCTGCACGCTGTTGCGGGCTTTACGGGCCGCGGTCGGGTAAAAACTGCAACCCTGGTAGACGCAGGCGGCAAGCTTCCGCTGGTGCTTACCTTCGTTGATACTGCGGAGCACATTGACCGCGTCCTTCCTACCATAAAAGAGATGACGGGACAGCGGTTGATTGTGCGAGAGAATGTGACCATTGAATCGGGAGCACTCGAGTAATGCGGAAATAGGTTTTCTTCGCAACCCTTACCTGTAATATCCCTGCCGCGCTTCCAACACCACGTTGCCCAAAACTTTCCGCGCTTCCGGCGTCAGCTTTACCTTGATCACACAATACTTTCCTTTTGGCTTTTGACTGGAGGGATGATATCCCAGCGTATAGCGCAGCCGCAGGTCGTCAATCAATAACGCCAGCTTTTCGCTCAACTCTTTTTTCTTGAACTCAATCACCTGGCCTCCAGAAACGGAGGCATATTTGTAAACTTCTCCCGGGGGATGGAGCATCAGATCCGCAGGCTTCGCCCTAAGACCGGATTCTCCGTCCACAGAGAGATTGCTTTGTTTTAGGAGTGAGCAGACGACCGTGTTTGTTTGCAGCAGGTATTGAATCGCTTCGGCTCTGGAGTGGGGCATCGCGCCTTTCAGGCTCGTGCGGTAACGCAGCGGGACAGAATCTTCTGAAGGTATGTTCGGCACGTCGTCAGTGAGCCATATAATCACCCGCCGGCTGTACGCGTTCTTGCTTTTTGCCAGTTGATCCGCCGCCTGGAAAATACCCTCGTTGAAAAAGGCCGCTTCTCCACTTTCCATGATGCTCGCTTTTTCAATTGCCGCAACCGCCAGTTCGCGATCGGTGGTTGCCTCCTGCAATACCTGCGCCGACGCGGCGTACACCATTACCGTAACTTCGTCTTCCGGCTTCAGATGGTGCAGAGCTTCCAGGGCGCCATCCGCCAGAGATTTCAAGACAGGCCTCACGCTGTCGGTAAGATCGAATAGCAGGACAACTGACAGTGGCAGCGTATCCTGACTGAACGAGCTTACCTGCTGCCGCACATTGTCTTCATAAACTTCAAAATCGTCCTTCTTTAATTCCCGCACTGCATGGCGCGTCTTCTTATCCAGCACCTGCGTATCTACCTGCACCACATGGACATCGACGCGGTAAACGGGAGTTTGCTGCTCCGGGGTCTGAGCGCTAAGCAATGGCAGAATGGCGAATCCAGACAGTAAGAGGACAATGAAGGCAGCTCGCATACTGTCTTCAAGATAGGCCGCTTTCCCAAGAGAGTCCAGTATGTCTTTGCCCTGCGATCTTGTGGCATCCCCGCAAATCGTCGGTAGTAAGTTTACGGGGCGGGTGCCTGAGCCTTCCGTTCTTCCGGAGGCGCTAGATGGCGAAAAGCGCGCCACAACAGTCCGTCATAGATGATCTTTAATCCTCCGCCCAGCAATAGCGGTGCGGCCAAAAAAATTCTTTCGCAAAATGAAGGAACTTACCTAAAATGCTCGTTCTTAGCTATATCTAGTGGCGGTTTCGGGACTTGTCCAATATCAGTAACCTCTCTGGGTCTCAGTGGCAGAAAATCGCAATGTAGAAAGCGAGATGCAATGAATGGGTTATTTGGATCCACCGTTCTTGATGTTGCTGTTGGTCTAATTTTTGTGTATCTGCTCCTCGCCATCATGTGCACGTCACTCAACGAATGGATTGCCGGTGTCCTCAACCTGCGTGGCAAAAACCTGGCCTTGGCGATACGGCAAATGCTTGATCACCAACCAACCAGCAGTAATTCGGGGCAGAACTCTCTGGTGCAGGAATTTTATAACCATCCTCTGATCAGCGGAATGTCAAAGTCATCGCAGCACCCGTCGTACATTCCTGCGCGGACATTTGTCGCTACCCTGATGGATATAGTCACGCATGAGAGGCAGGGAGGCTTCGTCATGCAAGACGTTCAAACCGGCATTAATGATCTTCCTGAAGGAGACTTAAAGCGCACACTCAACGCCTTATTGCGCAGTGCGAACGGTGATCTTGTCCAAGCGCAGAAGAACATTGAAAACTGGTTCAATGACACCATGGACCAG
>JASLFF010000040.1 GCA_030150795.1 Terriglobales bacterium
GTGAACCTGGTGGTATTTGCCGCGGCGGTGTTTTGCATGATCGTTTTGCAGATTGTGTTTCACCGTAGTTGGTTTGGCAGGTCCATGCGCGCGCTCATCCAAAACCCCTACGCTGCGCAAATTGTTGGCGTTGACGATCAACGAACTGCGCGGCTTACCTTCGGGCTAGGAACGGCGTTTGCAGGATTCGCTGGCGGCCTGCTCGGAATGCTCTTTTCTTTCAGCCCTGACTTTGGCCGACCTTTTCTGCTGCGGTCGTTCGTAATCATCGTGCTCGGCGGCCTGGAATCAGTATCCGGAGTCGCGCTGGGAGCAATCCTGCTGGCACTTCTCGAAACCTTTGGCATTAACATTCCACTGCCGGTTTACTGGCACGGATGGAGCTTCCACTATCTGCCCCCGAGCTATCAGCAGGTGATCCCATTTGCTTTGCTGGTCGTCGTCCTCCTGGTCCTGCCTAAGGGACTGTCGAGTCTGTTCAATCGGAAATGGAAAGCCGCATGACGCGACCTTCAGGGATCGGCGGCTGGCTCAAGCTGATTTTGCCGTGGGTGTTGCTTATGGCCCTTCTGCTTCTGCCAGCCACGCATCCCAGCGACAACCTCATACGGCTGCTATTCATCACTGCCGTTTGGACAACTACGGGCCTTGGATGGAACCTGCTTGGCGGCATGGCCGGGCAAGTTTCATTTGGATTTGCGGTTTTCTTTGGACTGGGCTCTTACACCACGGCGCTGCTCATGCATGCCGGACACAGCCCTTATTTCGGATTCATTGGCGGCGCGGCCATTGCGATACTCGCCTCATTTCTAATTGGCCTTCCCACGTTCCGGCTGCGCGGCCCGTATTTCGTTATCGCCACGATTGGCGTAACGGAAGCTGTCCGCGTAATCATGAATAACTTGGACGTCACGGGCGGATCGAGCGGGTATCGAATTACTGAAGACCAGGCTTTCAACCAGAATGAGCATTATTATTCCGCGATTGCCGCAGTAGCGCTGGCAGTGCTGGTTTCCACGATTATCGCCAACAGCAAGTTCGGCTTGGCGCTCCGCGCCATCAAGCAAGATGAGGATGCAGCCGCTGATCTGGGCGTGAATGCGTACACCTCCAAGCTTTGGGTGCATGCTATTGCAGCCGGACTCACGGGCATTGCCGGCGGTATCTACGCGCGGCGCGCAGCATTCTTTTATCCCGGCGACGTGTTCGCCTTCTCCACCGGCATCTCCATTCTGCTTATGCCGGTGATTGGCGGCATTGGCACGGTTTGGGGACCGGTGCTGGGTGGCGTGATTTATGGCATGGTTGAAGAGCAGATATCAGTGAAATTTCCCAATCTTCACCTGCTGATTTATGGTTCACTATTAATTGCGATCATCCTGCTGGAGCCTGATGGCCTGCTGGGTCTGTTGCGGCGTCTCTTCCGGCTGTTGAGGAGAAAAAGTGAAGATTCTGGAAGTCCTAACGCTGACCAAGTACTTTGGGGGCGTGGCGGCGTTGAAGGACGTGAGCTTTGATATCCCGGAAAAACAGATCTGCGGTTTCATAGGTCCCAACGGCGCGGGCAAAACAACTCTCTTCAGCCTGATAACCGGGGCTGTGCGCCCTTCCGCGGGAAAAATCACTTTTCATGGCAAGGATGTTACCGGCATGGATGCAGCTTCACTGGTAAAAAAAGGCGTAGCTCGCACCCACCAGGTGGTGCGTCCATTCAAAGCCATGACGGTGCTGGAAAATGTGCAGGTGGCCGTACACTATGGCCGTCGTGCGGTAACGCGTACCGCCGTCGCTAAAGAACATGCCATGGAAGCCCTTAAGTTGGTTGGGCTTGACCACAAGGCAAATATCCTGGCTTCAGCGATTTCTCTGGGAGAGCAAAAGCGGCTGGAAGTTGCGCGCGCCCTGGCCACGAGCCCCGAGTTGCTGCTGCTGGATGAAATTTGCGGCGGCCTTACCGGCGGTGAAACCCACGCGATGATGAGCTTACTTCAGCGGGTCCGCGAAGGCGGCACCACCATTATGTATGTGGAGCATGACATGAAGGCAATCATGTCAGTCTGCGACCGCATTACCGTACTGAATTTCGGCCGTAAGCTGGCGGAGGGCAAGCCGGAAGAAATCCAGAACGATCCTTCAGTGATTGAAGCTTATCTGGGCAATAGCAATTTTGAGGACAAAAAGAGTGGCTGAGCCGCAGGCTGAAGTTAATCAAACTGACAAGCTTCTCATTGCCGAAGGCCTTGAGGTCAGCTATGGCGCCACCCAGGTCCTTTGGGGCATTTCGTTTTCGGTGGCCAAAGGCAAGGTCACATGCATCATCGGATCCAATGGCGCGGGAAAAACCACTACACTCAATACCGTAGCGGGTATGCTGCGGGCAAAAAAAGGCCGCCTGTTACTTAATGGCAATGACATTAGCTCTCTTTCCACGCGCGATCGCGTACGGCGCCACATTAGCCTGGTGCCGGAAGGCCGCCAGCTTTGGCCCGGCATGTCCGTAGAGGAAAACCTGCTGATGGGATGTTTTCTCCGCCAGTTTCGCCCCAAGGCACATCCCGGTCTGGAACGGATTTATGGACTTTTTCCCCGGCTAAAAGAACGGCGACATCAGATGGCCGGTACGCTTTCCGGTGGCGAGCAGCAGATGTGCGCCATCGGGCGCGGTCTGATGTCAGAACCTCAGCTACTCATGCTGGATGAACCCTCGCTTGGCCTGGCCCCCAAACTCGTTGACGAGATTTTTACGTTCATCACCAATATTGCAAGCCAGGGCGTCACCATTCTTCTGGTGGGACAAAACGTGAATTACACGCTGCAAATTTCCCATTACGGCTACGTGATGGAAACTGGCCGT
>JASLFF010000068.1 GCA_030150795.1 Terriglobales bacterium
CTTGACCGTGCTGGGCCATGGATTCAGGTTGCTGAAGGCGCGGTTAACGTCCTCTGATTGCAGGTACCACATCACGGCGGCGGCGAGGCAGGCCTGCAGCGCCAGAAATATGACCGACCGATAATAGTGCTGCCGCAAGGCATACAGGAAGATCGCCATTACACAGCCGATCACTTCCGCAGCAAGAAGATAGAAGACAAAGACGCGGGCGGCATTGTACAGTTTCCATAATCCAATGGCTACCAGCAGCGTAGCCAGTACTTCAATCAAATGGAACACGCCGGTCAACCCTCTGACGTGGTCAACAAGCGTCCGCGTCAGCAGCAACAACGCACTCATCATTTGAACGAGGCTTAGCGCAGTGATACCGGAAGGCCGGTGGGGTTTCTGAACGGTCGCGGTTTGTGTTGCGGTTGCCATTACACCACCTCCGCGCGGTGCGCCACACGCAGCATCAGGTAGGCAATCGCCACCAGCACCGGCACAAGAAACACTGATATTGCCGCGCCAGCCGCGAGATCGCTACCCTGAATACCTTGCGTGAATGCCAGGTTGGGCAGAGTCTGCGTGGAGTCGTATGGACCGCCGTTGGTCAGAAGGTTGACCACGGCCAAGTCAGTAAATGTAAAAATGGTGCCAAAGAGCACGGCCACGCCGAGGATCGGCGTCATCATCGGTAGATTGATCTGGAATGTCGTGCGCCAAAAACCCGCTCCATCAATCGATGCCGCTTCCGGGATTTCCTTCGGTATGGCGCTTCTGCCGGCCAGCAGGATCACCGTGGAGAACGGGATCAATCGCCAGCAATGCACTAGAATGACCGACGTGATGGCTAAGCCTTCCTGCCCCAGCCACATGGGCGGCGAATACTTGTTCACGAATCCCAGCCAGACCAGAAGCCAGGTAATCACGCTGTAGATCGAGTCCAATATCCATTTCCAGCCAATCGTCCCTAATGAAACCGGCGCTACCCACGGCAACAGAATCAGGTAGCGAACCAATCCACGTCCGCGAAATGGCTTCTCCAGTGCAATCGATAGGATGTTCGCACACACCATGACGATGATCTGGGCGGCAACCGTGAAAATGATCGAGTTCTTGAGTGCTGCCCTGAAGCTGGGGCTTTGCATGATGCTGCGAAAATTCTCAAAGCCCACATAATGCAGTTGACCGCCGCCAATGCGCGCATCGCTGAAGGCATAAAAAATCGCCAGGCAGAACGGCGCTCCAATCAGCAACAATATATAGAGGACCGCGGGGGTGAACATGGCAAAGCCCAGTAGCGGGCTTTTTGCCGAGCCGGCAGATTTGATCTTCCCCCCGCCGCGAGGTTTTGTTACAGCGCCTACTGCCATGTGAGGGCCTTCGCTGCTATTTTTTTCTCCGTGGTCTGGTCAAAAAACTTCAGATGGCGTTCCGCCACGGCAAAATCGTATGTCGTGCCAATCTCAAAACTGTGGCCCAGCAGCAGGCGGGCTATTACCTTTTTGCCGTCCATTTTTCCACCCACCAGAAAGCCGGCCAGGATGAATTCTGCGCCCAGGTATTCCACGTTTTCTACGCGGAACTTGAACATAACTTTGGCGCTCTCCTTGACATCCTCTGTTACTCGAAAATGCTCCGGCCTGAAGCCGACAATCATTCCGTCCATCTCTATCAAATTCATGGGCGGCGATCCCAGAAATGTCGCAACGAAAGTATCGGCAGGATCGTCATAGACGTCCTTTGGCGTGCCCAGCTGCCGCACCACGCCCTTATTCAAAACCATTACGCGGTCGCCCATCGCCATAGCTTCAACCTGGTCATGGGTAACGTAGATCGTTGTCGTACCCACGCGGCGATGAAATCTTTCCAGTTCTTCACGAGCGGAAAGGCGCAGCTTGGCATCAAGATTGGAGAGCGGTTCGTCCAGCAGGAAGACCGAAGGCTCACGGACGATGGCACGGGCCAGAGCTACACGTTGGCGCTCACCGCCGGAGAGCTCGCGCGGCTTGCGCTGCAAGAGCGCGCCGATCCCCAGCAGGGACGAGGCCCACTCCACTTTCTCTTTATGCAGGTGTTTAGGAACGTTTTGCGCTTTCAAAGGGAAAGCAATATTTTTGTAAACGGTAAGGTGCGGATACAGCGCATAGCTCTGGAAGACCATGGCAATGCGGCGCTCTCGCGGCGTCAGGTCGTTTACCACCTTACCGCCGATAAGAATTTCGCCGGCTGTGGGTGTTTCCAGGCCAGCGATCATGCGCAGGAGAGTAGTTTTCCCGGAGCCCGAAGGCCCCAGGAAAACCAGAAACTCGCCTTCGCGTGTTTCCAGATCTACTTCGTTTACTGCTCCCAGCTCTCCTTCTTTAAATACCTTAGTCAGTTTTCGGGTTTCAACGACGGCCATCAATCCCTCAGGTAGTGACCAGTTTAAAAACTGGCCCACTAGCAGTATCAGCGTCCCGGCGTGCCGGGACGCTGGCTTTTAGGCAGGCGCTCATCGCGTTAGCGACGAACTACCAACTTCATTTAAAACGTTCAAAGATGCGCTTGTACTCGGCTTCCGCGGTCTTGGCTGCATCTTCCGGAGAGGCTTTGCCTTGCGCCACGGTGGCAAACATGGTTGGGATTGTCCAGCTCTTGAATGCCTGGTCAATGGCAGCAGAGCAATACCCGGGATAGCCCACGTTCGTTGCCCAATCCAGCACATCCCCCAGCACCTTGTACTTATCGTTGGGCGTAGCCCGCGGATCATTGGCGATCTCTTCTTTCAGCTTGGGCACAGTGCTTGGGAAGCAGGGGAAGTTATAGAACTGGCCGGCCACAAAGCCATCGTGAAACGAGTCAATGTAGTCGATCAGGAATTGTTGCGCGCCTTCCTTGTTCTCCGCGAACTCCCAGATCACGTAGCAATCCATCACGTGCTCAGCCGCGATGCGGCGCACCGGCCCTTTCAGTGCGTGGCTGATCATGATGTTCTTATCGATTGGCTGATGTTCCCTCTCCGCCTGGCGCGTAATGGAGATGGCGTTGGCCACATAAGAAACCTTGCCAGCGAGCATAGCCTGGTTATTCGACGGCGGCGTCCACGTAAAGACTTCGGGTGTCTCCGACTCTTCATACAAGGTCTTCATGAACTTGAGCGCTTCAATCGTGTTCTTGGAATTGATGGTTACATTGCCGGCCTCATCCTGTTCTGCGCCGCCAAATGACCACAGGAGAGCGCGCATCGCCATACTGGTATCCAGTTCCTGTGAGAGGCCGATGCCGCAGGGATTGCCAAACTTGTCCTTGATCGCCTTTGCGCCCTTGCGCAGGTCGTCATAGGTGTCCGGGCCATTTGGGAAGCCTACTTGCGACCACAGGTCCTTGCGCCAGTTGCCGGGATCCGGGGCATAGGAATCAGAGAATGCATAATACTTCTTCGTCTTGGGATTGAAGGTGGATTTGTGCGCCAGATCGATCTTCTTGCCATGTTTCTTTTCCACTTCCTGATAAACATGGGTCATATCGATGACCTGGCTTTCATAGGCAGCGGGCGGGGAGAGGAACATGAACAAATCATGGCCTTTCTTGGCCTGGGCTTCTGATGCGGCGCGGGTATTCAGGTCCACCAGATTGATGTTGTCCACCACAACGTTGGTGTTGTGCTTCTGCCCCCACTCAACGGCAAACTTCTTGTTGAACCATTCATCGAATGCGGGAACAAAGTGGCTCCACTGCAAAATCTTGAGCGTCTTCTGCTGCGCAGCGGCCCGTTCAGGAAACAGGAATGCAGGCCCGAGCGATCCGGCAGCAATGCCGCCGGCCCCGGCAATTTTGATGAAATCTCTTCGACTTACACCTTTGCCCTTCTTCTCTTCCTTCATATTGCCTCCTCAAGTCTTTCAACGATTTTTGAATCGCAATGTTCAGCTTAGAATTTGCTCCCGCGCAGAGCCTCAACGTTCTTCGCCAAACCTCTTTACGTCTTCAGGAACATCTTTCGTCACTACGGGCCGGTTACCCTGCACCATGACGCGGATTTGCTCCACCACATCCGGATTGGCAAGCGTGGTGACGTCGCCCGTATCCATTTGATTGGAGATAGCTGCCAACACGCGGCGCATGATCTTGCCGGAGCGTGTCTTGGGCATGTCCGGTACAACGTGGACTTTCTTGGGCCGGGCAATCTTGCCGATCTGGTGTTCGATGGCCTTGGTTACGGCGTCAGAAACGGCAGCGGCATTGTGCTGGCCGGGCTTCAGTGAAACATATACTTCCGGCACGCGGCCTTTTACTTCATCGACCACTGGAATCACTGCAGCCTCAGCCACTTCATTCACCATAAGGCACGCTGACTCCAGTTCTTTGGTCCCCAGGCGATGTCCGGCAACGTTGATTACGTCATCCACGCGACCCAAAATTCTGAAGTAGCCATCCGGCGCTTGCACCGCGCCGTCACCGGCAAAGTATGGCCAATCGCGCCAATCTGTGCTCTTGGGATTCTTGTTGTATTTGCGGTAGTACTGCGCCACAAAGCGGTCGCGGTCGCCATAGATGGTCTGGAACATTCCCGGCCACGGATTCCTGATGCAGATGTTCCCTGCCTTGCCCGATCCGCCTTTTACTTCTTTACCTTCTTCATCAAAGATCACCGGGTAAATTCCCGGCAATGCAGGCCCGGCGCTGCCCGGCTTCATAGGATCGATGCCCGGCTTGGTGCTGCAAAGAAAGCCGCCCGTCTCCGTCTGCCACCAAGTGTCAACGATGACAGCTTCGCCTTTGCCCACAACTTCGTGGTACCACTTCCACACTTCAGGCTCAATGGGTTCGCCCACTGTGGTCATGTGCTTGAAGTGGTAGTCGTACTTTGCGGGTTCGTCGGGACCGGCTTTACGCAGCATGCGGATCGCTGTCGGCGATGTATGGAAGATGTTCACGTTCAGACGCTTGGCCACGCGCCAGGGGCGTCCTGCGTCAGGATAGTTAGGCACGCCTTCATAGAGAACGCTGGTTGCCGCCAGCGCCAAAGGCCCGTAAACGATGTAAGAATGGCCGGTGATCCAGCCGATATCGGCCATGCACCAGTAAACATCTGTGGGGTGAAGGTCCTGAATGTATTTAGTGGTGCCGGCGACGTAAGAAAGATAGCCGCCGGTTCCGTGCTGGCAGCCCTTGGGACGGCCCGTGGTGCCGCTGGTATACATCAGAAAGAGCGGAGCCTCTGACGGCATTGGCACCGGTTCAACCACTTGTCCTGCATATTTCTTCAATACGTCGTACACAAAGAAATCACGCCCTTCCACCATCGG
>JASLFF010000085.1 GCA_030150795.1 Terriglobales bacterium
CGTGAACGGCACACCGTACCTGATTGACGCAGCCGGTAACGGCAGCGGCACACCCGGCGGACTGGGCGCGAACAAGCGCACCGGAATGTACGTGGGCGGCGGCGCGGCAGTAGGCGCATTGCTGGGCGCACTCATGGGCGGCGGCAAAGGTGCAGCTATCGGCGCAGTGCTTGGCGGCGGCGCGGGCGCGGGAACACAGGTCATTACCGGCAAGAAACAGGACCTTCCGGCGGAAACCCAGCTCACTTATAAACTCGCTACCAACGCTCAACTGACGCCTCTTAACAGAAACAATTCAGGAACATCGAATCCGCAGAAGTAAAAACTTGACACGTTGCTCCAAAGACCCGGTGCGCAAAGCGCCGGGTTTTTTATTTTTGGCCACTGCTTCCCTCTTCGCTAAGCGATTACAGTCTGCAACGAGATAAAATCCAAATAGCCATATGTGCGGACGCTACCGATTGACGGCAAAGGAACGCTGGTTGAGCAGCTACTTCAATCTTGATCCAGAGGACGTGGCCTGGGCTGCGCGATGGAATGTAGCGCCTACGCAAGAAGTCGCCACCATCCGGCAAGATCGTAGAAAGCCTAAACGAATCTTCGCGCTCATGCGCTGGGGATTGATTCCGTACTGGGCCAAAGACGCCTCGATCGGCAATAAAGCGATCAACGCCGTATCAGAGACCGCGGCAGAAAAGCCCACGTTCCGCGAAGCCATGCGCCGCCGTCGCTGCCTGGTCCCGGCGGACGGCTTCTATGAATGGAAACGTCTCGGGCCAAAACTAAAACAGGCTTACAACATCGGATTGCCTGACGACCAGTTGTTTGCTTTCGCCGGCCTTTGGGACCGCTGGAAAAATCCTGAGGGAAATCCAGTGGAGACCTGCACAATTCTCACCACTGAAGCGAATGCCCTGCTTGCCGACGTCCACGACAGAATGCCCGTGATCCTGCGTCCGGAAGATTATGATCGGTGGCTTGATCCGGGTATCACCGATCCAGCCCAGGTTGCGGACTTGCTCAAGCCCTATGACGCGCGGCTCATGCGCAAGTATCCCGTGAGCGACTTTGTGAACCGTGCCGATCATGAAGGACCTGAATGCGCACAAGAAGTTGCTGCGGATTCGGCGATCCAGCAGAAGTTGTGGTAAGGCAGCCGTGCGCCCTCCGCTACGCTGCGCGCGGGCCTTCGGCAGAGCGGAAAGGACGTTTGTTCCGTTACCCAACGCTTACCCCTTCAGCGCGCAAGCGCGCCTCGGGAACTGCATATCCGGCGCTGGGAACAGGAATTTCTCTTTCTGTGGCAGCGCCTGCGTGGCCACGCTGGTTTGGGATTCTTCAGCTTGTTGCGTCCGGGGCTTAGGGGACGGGTTTTGCTTTGGGCTTTATGTCGCCTCTCTGCGCGCGGCTTTTGTTGTGAGCTTTGTCGTTCCGCTACGCTGCGCGGCGGCCTGCGGCGCAAGGAAGGATTTTCGCGTTACTGCATTTCGTGCGACCAACGCATGTCGATAAGATACTTGCCACTCGTGCCGCGGAGATTGCGGCCCAGGAACGATTCATTCCTGTGGATTACGTAAGTTTTTGTCTGCGGGGAAAGGCAACTCCCACCATTGCTCCTAATTCGTACAAGGCGGGAGGAATCCATCATGCTTCGAATTAGAACTGTATTCTTCTTGTTTGCTTTAGCGGCAACAGTGGTACTGATTGTCCCGCAAAGCAGCGCACAAAACACGGTAACCTGCCAGTACAACCTCATCAACGCCTCTGGAGACCGGGTGGCCAACACGGTGGCCAATAAGATCAATGACCAGGGAACAGTCGTTGGTCTGTTCCTGAACTCGAACACCTTTAATACAGAGGGCTTTATTGATGACGCAGGCGTCATCACCATCTTTAAAGTTCCTAATTCCATAAGTACTCAGATCATCGGCATCAATGACCTCGGAACCAAAGTCGGTTTCTACGATGATAACTCTTTTGTAGAACATGGATTTCTGCTCAGCAAGAGCGGGATCGTCGCAACCATTGACTTTCCCGGAGCAACTGCGACCAGTGCCCACGGGATCAACGACCAGTCAGAGATTGTTGGTAGTTTCCAGGACTCGTCCGGATCATTCCATGGGTTCCTGCTCAACCAGGGCCAATTCACACAATTGGACTTTCCCGGCGCCGTTCGCACCAATCCACAGGGCATCAGTAATAATGGCGTCATCGTGGGAATATACGGCGGGAGCGACAATCAAAACCACGGTTTCGTATTAATCAACGGGCAGTTCACCACGCTGGATTTTCCCGGCGCAACCGCGACTCTCCTGTTTGCCAACAACAATTCAGGCGAGATTGTCGGAAGCTTCAGCCTTGCGGATGGGAGCAGCCACGGCTTCATCTTCCACAATGGCTCGTTCTCTAGCATTGCTCCAATTCCCAACCAGACCGGCGAGAGCGTGGATGGTGTAAACGACACGGGTGAGATCAGCGGGTTGCTCCAACTCAGCAATTCACAACCGGGATTCACTGCGACCTGCCAGTAAACAACAGGAGTCAAATCCGGAGTTCAACCGGATGACAGAAATGCTGCTCCTTTTTTGACAATTGTTCCGTAGATCCACACGATGGGATGGACAAGCATTATGTAAGTCCCCATCCTTTCGCAAAAACCGACGAAAGGATGGGGGCATCCGGCGCAGGGGCTAAATCCCGTCAAAAAAAATGATCTGTTGGGCGAACTCGTGCCCTGATTATTTATTTGTCTCATTGGCTGAAGAAGATTTTTGAAGAATGTGAGACGCAGCAGTGCTGCGTCTATACGTCCGATTTTCTGCTTGTCCTAGAGAAATTCGGCGCAAATAAAGTCACAGCCCGAAGGGCGAAAGAGTTTAGCCCAGGTGCGTAAGCCCTGGGTATGCGTTTTTAAATCATTTGAGCGCCGTAGGTGCGGCACAAGGAATTTGGGAATGTTCTATGTCATTCGCCAAGTTCGCGCAAGCTAAGCCGTGCCCTGATCCCCGCCTTCTAGCGGAAGTTACGTAATCGTTATTGGGGGTTTTTGCAGCGAGGCTGATCCCATGCGACAAAGTTCGTCCAGCGTTTCCGCGAATAGCTCATAGAGCAATTTCAGCCGCTCAAGGTCTTTAATGACGCCTGTGACCTGGAACCTGAGTTCGTCCACGCCAGCAGGAAACATTTTGGCCCAGACATTCCCGTCGTCGTCCTGGACGGAAAAATGAATCTCCGGCTGGGCAGCGATTAACTCCCGAATCTTCTGATTGGAAAACAGTTGGCGCAGCTTTTCTTCGTCATTGCCTTTGATGATGAAATCGCGGTCAAAGTCTTCATAGCCTACAGTGACATCCTGCATGCCGAACCATTTTCCTATCTCAGAGAAAATGCCCTCGCGGTAAACAGTGAAGTGAAAACCGTCCGCGGTGGAATAGGGCACGCGCATCCGCGTATAAGTAATGCTGGATTTTCCTGTTGAGACCGTATAGGTATCCAGAACTATGGTCCAACAGCCATGCGTCGCTTCAATCCTGTCGCCTTTCCAGAAACCACCGGACACGTAGTTAGACCCAGTTTGTGCGGCAAATTGCCGCCAGATCTCCTCTTTGCTCGGGCCAAACAGTGTTCGGAAGAAGGTCATAGGTCTCTCTGGAGTAAGAACGCCATTTTATCAAGGTGCGTTAGACCATCGAGCGCCGCAGGTGCGACACAAGGGGTTACGGATCAGAGTAAGCCCATCATCTCTCAAAGAACAAGCTCGTAATCAGATCGGCTTCTTCAGGGGAGTCACTCGACCATTGAAAGGAAACAAAAGGTCCCTCCGGCCTAGTCGCGCGCTGATGACGGCGTGCGCTCGCTTAACGGCCGTCGGGATGACGAATTGAAAAGACTACGCTAATGCCAGAACCGCGTTAACTCGGCAGGAGTGAAAAACTCGTGCTCTGACACTTGTCGCGCCGGGGCATAGAGACTTCTTATTGATGAGATTGAGACGCAGCAGTGCTGCGTCTCTACGTTGGGATTGATTACAGTCCGCTGATTTATCGGGATATTGAGCAGATATTGGTTGATGGTTTACGAGATCGGCGGATTATCAGACACAGAAATTGGGCCGCTTGACAAATGGCGCGCATTATCAGACATAGGTACAAATTTTGTCTATTGACAATGACTCTGCCTTTGTGCGATATTGAGGTTGGATGTGGCGGGAGCGGCGTCGCCAGATCAGCAGCCAGCGCCAAAAGCCGGCTGGGCGGGGAAACCCGAAACGGCCTGCACCCCTGTGGTCTGTGGCCTACCGTTTGGGTCCCAGTTACCGCGGCCCCTTAGGACCTGAATGCGAGCCAGCTGAGGCTCCTTTCGGAATGAAAAAGCTCCTTTGGTAGGGGGCCGTGGTGTGCGAAAAAGGCGGCTAGCAAACAGCAGCTGGCCTTTGGCTCTTGGCTCTTGGCTTTTGGCTTTTGGCTTTTGGCTAAACCGGCTGCTGTCAGTATTCCAGTCTTTAAATCGAACTCAGAGAGTATTAATAAACCCAAAGATAAATAGTTCACCGGCAAGAGTGCCGGCGCCACACATGCAAAGCAAGAAGAGCCGAGGGCTTTCATCGCAGGCGAGGGCGCGACAAGAGCATTTAGCAATTGGCAACTGGCAATTAGCTCTTGTCTTTTAGCAGCGGTCATCCCTTCCGATCCTCAAGATTTCAAGGCAGTCAAATGCAAGACGCAGGCGAGGGCGCCTGCGGTCCACGAGTGTTTTATTGTTACCCGCCAAGCTTCACCGGCAAGAGTGCTGACGCCACAAAAACCGGCACTACAAAAGCACAATCCAACGAAAGTAAGAGCATTCAGCAACGCAAAAAATCCCAAAGCCACCCAGACCGGGTGGCTTTTTTATTGGAGAAAACAAATGATCCGAATCGTAATGAGCAAAGAAGAAGTCCTTGCCGCGATCCACGAGTGCGCGACCCAGATTGGACATGTTCCCAGCTTTCCGGAGCTGACGAAGCTGACTAAGGTCCGGCGGCGCGCGATCTTTACGCATTTTGGCACCTACACCGAAGCCTTGCGCGCGTGTGGACTGGAGCGCACTGGTCCGGGGTATGAAGTGAGTCCGCGCGAAATGTTCCTGGACTGGGCGGGGGTGACGCGCAGCCTGGGGATGGTGCCTTCGATGGGCGATTACGGATTGAAGGGGCGATACAGCGTGCGTCCTTTTTTGCGGTGCTATCGGGGATGGAAGCAGGTGACAATGGGCATGCGGGAGTACATACAGAAGAACGGACTGGAAGGCGAGTGGGGCGACGTGCTGGACATTATTACCCGGTTTTTTGAGGCAGGAGGTAAGCGAGGCTGGACGTCAGGCGCGGGGATGGAAAAGCCCAAGTTCATGCAGGATGAGCCGGTCTATGGAGAACCGCTGCTGCATCCGGTGATGAGCCATGGCCCGACGAATGAAATGGGAGTGCTGTTTCTGTTTGCCACGATGGCTCAGGAGCTTGGCTTCAAAGTGCTGCGGGTGCAAGCGGCATTTCCAGACTGCGAAGCCATGCGCCGGGTGGAGCCTGGACGGTGGCAGAAGTCACGAATTGAGTTTGAAAAGGAGAGCCGGAATTTTCTTGCGCATATGCATCCGGCAGCGCATTGCGACCTGATTGTGTGCTGGACGCACAACTGGAAAGAGTGTCCGGTTGAGGTGCTGGAGTTGAGTAAGCTGGTCAAGTTCAGCAATGGGTAATCGGCCAGAAATCGTTCGCCGCGAGGCGCGAAGAAAAACCTTTGAAACACGGAGGAAAGGAGGAAGCGGAGGAGAGGGATAGACGACATCTGGCGAAAAATTCTTTTCGCCGCAGATTTGCGCAGACGAGCGCAGATGAAAACAAACCTACCACGGAGCCCCGGAGACCCGGGGAAGGCATTGGGCTGCGGGGTCCATGGCCTTGACGTGACTATATTAATATACATATAATCGAATACATGCAGCCAGGAACGGTGAAGCCTCTCCGGTGGATTGGATCGTCGCTCAGGGACTTGAAGTCCTTTCCGTCGGAGGTCCGGGCGGACGTGGGTTATGCCCTATATGCGGCGCAAAACGGCGAGATGGACCCGTCAGCAAAGCCGATGAAAGGCTTTGGCGGAGGCAGCGTGATGGAGATTGTCGCGCCATTCTCCGGTGACACATGGCGCGCGATCTACACTGTGCGTTTTCAAGACGTGGTTTACGTGCTGCATGCCTTTCAGAAGAAATCCAAATCAGGCAGAGCCACGCCGAAGAAGGAGTTGGAGTTGATTCGACAGCGCCTAGCGTCCGCCGAAAGAGACTACAAAGAGAGGTCAGCACGAAAATGACTACGAAACGCAAATCCCCAAAGAAGATCAAAGTCGCAGAAGGAAGCGGGAATGTATTTGCCGATCTTGGGCTGCCCCACGCGGAGCAGGAGTTAATGAAAGCGCGGTTGACCCTGCAAATCCATCAAATCATCCAGAAGCGGGGCCTCACGCAAACTGAGGCCGGAAAGATCCTGGGGATACCGCAGCCCCAGGTATCGGCGCTGGCGCGGAACCGAGCCGGCAATTTCTCAGTGGGGCGGCTGATTGACTTCCTGACGGCGCTGGGCCAGGACGTGAAAATAACTGTCACACCGGCGCGGAAGCAGCAGGGGCAATTGTCCGTGGTGGTTGCCTGACGCAGTTCAGCACCGCCATATCTCTCGCAATCCGACACGTTCCGCTTTCAATTCGCCTGAAATAGACGGAATACGACGCATGTTCAGCGTTATTGAGAGTAAAGTTTCGTCGCGCCCACCTGCCGTAACCGCCCTGCATCTAACTATCGAACAGCAACGGAAACAGAAAGAGCGACTCAGGGCGGTGCCGATTTGCTATCCGCAATTATCAGCATTTGCCCGGAAGGATGGGGAACCGATGAAGATTCATAAGGGAATGCGTATTTTGAGTTCAATGCTACTGATGGGAGCGCTGGCTGCGCCGCTGGCAGTGAGGGCGCAGGACCGCGACGACCATGATCGCGACGATCACGCAAAAAACCAGCGGATTTACGACCGCGACCACAAGGACTACCACAACTGGAACCAGGACGAAGACCGCAACTATCGCCAGTGGTATACACAGACATACAACGGCCGCGAATATCGCGAATACAACAAGCTAAATAAACACGACCAGACGGCTTATTGGAACTGGCGCCATCAGCACGGCGACAATGATCGCGATCACGATAAAGACCACGACAAAGACCATCGCTAACGGTTAGTTTTGACGGTTAGCCGAAATCGCTTGCTGGACGAAATCGTTCGCTAGACGATTCAAGCGAAAAGCCCGGAGTGAAAACTCTGGGCTTTTTTATTTCTGCGTTCTATTTGTCCGAGTTAGCTTTGCACAAGAACCCAACCCCTTACCACGGATAACACTGATGACACTGATAACACTGATCAAAAAAGTTCAATTAGGGCCATTTTTAAATTTGCAAATCCGTGTCATCCGTGGTGAGATTTGCTTTTTTGTACAAAGGCGTCCGAGTTTATTTTCCTCGATTATTTTTCCGTTTTTTCTGCAGCGGTGGGCTTGGCCTTGGTTTTGGCAGCCGGCTTGGCCGCGGCCTTGGCGGGCGCTTGCAGCGATGCACGCAGAGTGCGGGTCCTTACCCGCTTGGCGGCGTTCGATCGGTTGCGCGTGTTTTTGCGGGCGTTGGTTTTTGGCATGGAGTCTAGTTCCCCTCAGTCTTTCAGAATTCGAAATGATCTCGTGGTGTCTGCTTATATCCTACGCTCTGGAATTGCCAAAATCGCCGGAATTGCCAAAATTGACAATTGAAAACCTGCGGACAAAATCTACCACGGAGACGCGGAGGCGCGGAGAAGACCTTAAAACTGAGATAGAATCGCGGACGCCGCGCGAGATCGGCAGCGATTTGCAGCGCAGCTACGTGTCGTCGGCAGAAGACGAGGCGAGGCCGGCTTGCGCGCCTGAGCCCGTGGCGATAGGAACAGAGAAATGTGAGTATCGAGGGCTCGAAATCGAGCAGGTTAGAGCGCAGGGCAGAAACGAGAGTACGCCGCCCAATGCGCCTATCGACCATTGGCCCTCCGCTTGTAACCGCTTGGATTCTCTGCCTTTAGGGCGCGGCAAAGGATGTTAATATAAAGCCAGGACAGACATGCCATTAAAAACATTATTCCTGAATCCTCCGTCGTTTGAGAACTTTGACGGTGGCGCCAGTTCGCGCTGGCCTGCCACCCGCGAGATTGAGTCGTACTGGTATCCGGTATGGCTGGCGTATCCGGCTGGAATGCTGGAGGGCTCGCGGCTGCTGGACGCGCCGCCGCACCATGTGTCGGCGGAAGAGACCATTGAGCTGGGCAAACAGTATGACTTCCTGGTGCTGTTTACCTCCACGCCAGGGTTCCCGGGTGACATCAAGCTGGTCACCAAGATGAAAGAGGCGAATCCCAAGCTGAAAGTTGCGTTTGTGGGACCGCATGTAACCACGCTGCCGGAGCGCTCACTGAATGAGTGCAAGGCCATCGACTTTGTGTGCCGGCGCGAGTTTGACTACTCCGTGGTGGAGTTCGCCAACGGCAAACCGCTGAGTGAGATTATTGGCATTTCATATCGTGACACCAGCGGGAAAGTTATTCATAATGCTGATCGCCCAGATGTGATGGACCTGGATTCCCTTCCAGACGTGGTTGATGTGTATTTTAGAGACATGGATATAAGACGGTATAATGTACCGTTTTTGCTTCATCCGTTCGTCGCTCTCTACACCACGCGCGGCTGCCCGGCGCAGTGCACATTCTGCCTGTGGCCGCAGACTTTAAGCGGACATCCATGGCGCAAGCGTTCCACTGACGCAGTGGCCCGCGAGATGGCCAAGGCCAAGGAATACTGGCCGTATGTAAAAGAATATTTCTTTGACGATGACACCTTCAATATCCAGAAGGCGCGGACCGTGGAGCTGTGCGGCAAGCTGAAACCGCTGAATCTGACGTGGAGCTGCACGTCACGTGTAACCACCGATTACGAAACACTGAAAGCCCAAAAAGAAGCCGGCTGCCGCCTGCTGATTGTGGGCTATGAATCAGGCGATGCGCAGATCCTGAAGAACATCAAAAAAGGCGCAACCGTGGAACGCGCGCGCCAGTTCACCAAGGACACAAAGAAGCTGGGGCTGAAAGTCCATGGCGATTTTATTCTTGGCCTGCCGGGTGAAAGCCGCGAGTCGATCCGCCGCACGATTGATTTTGCCAAAGAGCTGGACGTAGAGACGATCCAGGTTTCCATCGC
>JASLFF010000086.1 GCA_030150795.1 Terriglobales bacterium
ATTGATGGATTCAGCGTGCCGCGGATGGCGCTGGAATATTTTGTCAGCAAATACATTACGCCCAAATATCCCAACGTGGGCATTGATTCCCAGTTCCAGTTGCCTAACAAAATTGATATGGCTACCGTCGGCTATCACAAGGTTACGGTCACCCAGAAGTAGCTTAGCAGCGTTCCAGATCGAAGCAGCCGGGGAAACCTGGCTGTTTCTCTTTTCCAGAGACAGGTGCCGCGCCGGGCGGAACTTCGCTAGAATGTTGGTCTATGCTAAAACACATCCGCTGGAATGATGTCGAATTGGAAAAGCTGAACCCGTTGCTGGACCGCCAGATGATCACGGGCGAAAACCTGATGCTGGCGCGCGTCCTGTTGAAGAAAGGCTGCGTGGTGCCGGAGCACAGCCACTTGAACGAACAGCTCACTTACATTGTGGAAGGCGCGCTGAAATTTTGGATTGACGGCAAGGAAATTATCGTTCGAGCAGGCGAGGTGCTCTGCATCCCTCCGCACATGCCGCACAAAGCTGAAGCTATTGAGGATACGGTCGACCTGGACGTGTTCTATCCGCCGCGCCAGGACTGGCTGGACAAGTCAGACATTTATCTGCGCAATGCTGAGCCGGCTGCAAGCCGTTAAGCCGCGTCAAACGTCGTCCCCATAGTGATGGCGAGCGGGCGCAAAGTATCTAAGGAGGCTGATTGGAGAAAGAACCAGCCTCCCCGGTGGTGGCTTAACTGCGTCAAGCAGTTCAAGCTGAAAACGGCAACGCGCACCCGAGATCAACGTAGTTGCGCACCTAGGGATTACTCCCGAGCACGTCAACCCATTGATCTTCGTTACGCCGACGCTTCTGGGGGAGGAAAAAGGTATCCTGCCAAATGCGCCGCAGTCGTGTTGTGTTGCCGTCTCCTGTTCCTGGTTGATTGCTGCGCCGGTCGAGCGGGCCAGCGTATGCAATGCTGAGCAGCGAACTATTTCCACACCCGATTAGCGGGATCGTGATGTCGAACCAGAACGCGCCCGTTCCCAGGACACACTCCAACCACCACACCACTCCGTGCGCTTAGCCTTCATCCTTATCACAGCACGGGCTTACACTTCGTTACCGGAATAAATCGAATTGCGGCTTGCCGATAATGCCTTTTTCATTTCAACAGTACCGATTTAAGAGTGGATTAGTGTTTGATTAAAATTTCTCATCAGGCTTCTGCAGAATATAGGTAACGTAATCCAAAAAAGTGGAATGCAGATGGATGGCTGCCGAGCCGCCCTTCGTAAAGAGCTGACGGACAGACCTAAGAAATATTGAGTCCGATGGATTTCATTAATTCAATGCCATTGCTGGTGGTGACCACGCCGGGACGGAGACAATAGTCAAAGGAAAGCCTGTCATCTTCAAAGCGTTCCTGGAAATGAACATTGCGCACATGCGCAGGGAAGACCTGTTCCAGCGAAGTAAGAGCAAGATCATGGGTTGTAACAAGACCGATAGCGCGATTGCCCACCAATGTGCGCAGCACACCCTCCGTCCCTACACGCCTATCATGCGAGTTGGTGCCCTGCAAGACTTCATCGAGCAGGAACAATGATGGTTCTGTCGATGAAAGGTCAACCACCTGCCTGAGTCTTTTGATTTCAGCGTAGAAATGAGAGACGCCCTTCTGCAGCGAATCAGAGACGCGCATGGAAGCGCCTACAGCCACATGTGAAAGCCGCAGGCGCGTGGCTCGTACGGGCGCGCCCATCATTGCCAGAACAGCATTGATGCCGACCACGCGCAGATAAGTGCTCTTGCCGGACATGTTGGATCCGCTCACCAAAAGTACCTGGCTGTTGCCGCCCAGCCGCACATCATTGCGCACGCACTTATCGGCAGGCAAAAGAGGATGGCCAAGAGCATCGCCGTGGAAGCAGATCTCTGACTCCGGCGGCGCGAACTCCGGAAGCGGGTCTTGTGGATGCTCGTAAGCGTAAGCCGCAATCGAAGCGAGCGTTTCGATTTCTCCAACGACGTCCAGCCGTGCTGCAATGCCGCTGCCGTAAGTGCGCCGCCAGCGCTCCAGCGCGAAAGCAATTTGCATGGAGTAGAGCAGTGGAATATCGAAGATGCGTACAAACCAGTTATGACGCGAGTCATCGAGATCAGTGAGAGTGTCAAGGCGGCCAATACAGACGGACGGAGCCAGGCCGTGGGTAAGAAGCTTCGCCTGAAGCTGCTGGAGCATGGGAGACTCAAACTTTTCAACTTCGATACGATGCAGCAGCTGCGCTAAGGAATCGAGATCTTTGTGAGTGTCCCCCACGCCGGCAAAAATCTTTCCCAGGCGATGGCGGGAGCGGGAAGTAACGATGCCGTTGATGAGCAAAGAAAGAATGAAAGGCGTCCACATCACACGGAAGCCGAAGATCAGAGCAGCCATGCTGAGAATGGCCAGCCCAGCGGCCCACCAACGGCCATCGCGCAGGCCGCTCTCTTCACGAGACCATGCTACAAGCGCTTCAGGTTTGGCGGCGATGCGCTCACTTTCACCAGCGACCGCAAGACCTTCTCGAAAATCAAGCTTTGATTTCAACTCGGCAACCGCAGCCTGCCGATTCCGGATTTCCTGAACATCGGCATGATTCAGAAGCCAGCGTGCAAGACACTGCTTGCCCATGCTGGTGCGCGCAGTCGATAACAACTGGAACAAACTGCTTTCACCCAGAATGTCCAGGTCTTCCGCATATAAATGCAGCGGATCTTTGAACTCTTCACCCGTTTCGCCGCTGCCGGCCCAGCGATCTTCCATCCGCGCAAGGCCGCGGCCATAAACGGAAACGGCGCGCTTTGTGATATTCAGAGCGCGTTCCACGCGTCGATGAATGACAGCAAGGGCCACGAACAGAACAATTGGAGCCAGCAGCCAGTAAACAGCAGGAGAGCCTGTTTTGCCGGTGATCCAGCACTGGATAAATATCGCGATAAAAAGTGCGATGCGCGCGTTGCCGAGCCACAGATGCTTACGCTGAAGCTGCGCAGCCTGCATTTCACAATCTTTAAGGCGGCGTGAGTATTCCTGGTGAGGAACAGAGGCCGTCACGATCGCCGGGACTGGGGGAGTTTCTCGTTCTGCAAGGATGTGATCGTTCACCACATACCATTCTGGCTGGAGCGCGAGGCAAATGCAAAAAGAGCGACGCTATTCAAGGCTGGCCGTAAGGAACGCAATGAGATGGTGCCTGCTCTCTACTCCGCCCGGTGAGGCGTGCGCGCTTTAAAAAATTAATCGCCGCTTTAATTTCTTCATTTCTCGTATTTGCCACGAATTTATTTGACATGCTCTTGAGTTATCTCCGATAATCATCGGTAATGAAACGGTTCACGACGACGCAAGCAGCGAAATTGCTCGGCATTCATTTCGACACTCTGGCCCATTATGTTGCCGTTGGGAAAGTACCTTCCCCTGAAATGATCCCTGTAGGCACCGGTAAACGCGTTGTCCATTTATGGACAGAGCCTGAAATTGAACACGTCCGCACACTCCTGCCTAAGATCGCTAATGGCAGGAAAACCAGATACAAGAAGCTGCGCGAGAAGGGGCCGCAGGCGGGGGCGCCTGCGCTCCCAAAAAAGAAACTACCGAAAAACAAGAAGTCCAAACCTTAACCTAACGGGCAGCGCCCGGTGCTCGTAACACCGAACGCGCCCTGACCAAACCACCTGCTAGGAGGCAGGCAAGATGGCTACGAACAAAGTTAAACGCTCCATCCACTTGGCGCAACCAGAGCGCCGCAACCCCAACCGTCTTACTTCCAACAACAAGTCCCCCGAGCTGATGCCGGTGAAGGCACACGTTTACCAGTCCATTGCGGAGATGAACGCCGGACTGGAAAAGGCCATCTACAACCTGGAAATGCTCCAGAGCAATCGACTGTTCCGCGGTTCCGGCCTTGGCGCGATGAACCGCGTTCTCCGTGGGGTTCGCGCGCGGACCAATCGGGAATTGATGATGACCATCAACGAGCGCGAAGCTGCAAATGCCGGCCAGTTCGAGCAGCTTGGCCTTGAGTCGCCAGAGTTACCCTAACCGTTTAAAAAGCAAGGGCACGGCTGAAGCCGTGCCCTGACTCTTGTCTCGCCCAAGGAGACTTTTTCGCGAATCTCTGAGGGCGTGCTCTTCCGCGATGCTTACCAAACCCTGCACGCATTCACAGGAGCCATGGGTTGCCCGGGCTTGCAGCCAAAGGCCTTCTGAAACTCCGGCATGTTGCGCACAGTGCCGTTCACGCGCCATTTGCCGGGCGAATGTGGGTCCACGCGGACCAGCATGCGAGACAGTTCCGGCGTAGTGTTCTGGCACCAGACGCGGCCAAAGCCCAGGAAGAAGCGTTGATCGGGCGTATAGCCATCAATTTTCTTGTCAGGGTCTTGTTTGGCCTGCGCCATGAGCTCATGCAGCGCCATTAATGCGATGCGAGCACCGCCATTGTCCGCGGTGTTTTCGCCCAGGGTTAAACGACCGTTCAATTTCAGGTCGTCTACGGCAGTGAACGAGCTGTATTCGTCGGCCACGCAGCTTACACGTTGTTCAAATTCTTTACCGTCTTCAGCGGTCCACCAATCGCGGAGATTGCCTTTGGGATCGAACTTGCGACCCTGATCGTCAAAGCCATGAGTAAGTTCGTGGCCAATCACTAGTCCAATGCCGCCCATATTGACCGCATCATCCAGCGTGCGATCAAAGAATGGCGGTTGAAGAATGCCGGCAGGGAAGACGATTTCATTGTGGCTTCCGTTGTAATAAGCATTCACCGTGGGAGGAGTCATGCCCCATTCCTGCTTGTCCACCGGCTTGCCTATTTTCTGCAATTGCCGGTTGGATTCAAACTCGCTGGCGCGGTAAAGATTGCCGATCATGTCTCCGCGAACAATCGTGAGCTTGCTGTAGTCGCGCCATTTATCGGGATAGCCGATCTTGTTGCGGATGGCTGCCAGCTTGATCAGAGCTTCCTTCTTGGTGGTTTCCGTCATCCACGGCAGGGTGGTAATGTCGCTCCTGAGCGAGTGTTCCAGCGCATCCACCATCTTGAGCATGCGCGCTTTTCCTTCCGCGCCGAAGGTAGCGTCCACATAAGGCTGGCCCAGGGCTTCACCCAAAGCATTGTCAGTGGCGTTGATGCAGCGCTTCCAGCGCACCGGCAATTCTTTTTGGCCAGTGATCGCCTGCTGGAACTTAAAGTCTTCCTGCACAAAGTCATCTGAAAGCCAACTGGCGGCATTGCTGACTATCTGCCAGGTCATGTACGTCTTCCATGCATCCAGCGGAGTGGAATCAATCACCACGTTCACGGCCTTAAAGTATTCTGGATTGCCGACATTCAGTTCTGTAAAAGAAGGCGCGCCGCTGGCCGCGAAATAGCGATCAAGATGGAAGTTGGGAGCGAACGACTCAGCCTGCGCCACCGACATTTTATGGTCCCTGTTCTTGGGATCGCGACGCAATGTGCGCTCCATGAAGGCTTTAGCCATATCGGTTTCAATTTTCAGAACAGTATCGGAGCTTTGCGCAGCCTGTTCAGGTGATTGTCCGAGCAATGCAAAGGTTTTCCTCATGTGGTCGACAAAGGCATTGCGGATAGCTAGAGTTGGCGCATCATCTTTGAGGTAATAATCGCGATCCGGCAAAGACAGGCCGTTTTGGTCAATGGAGGCAATTGTCAGGTCGGCGTCGTGCAGATCAGGGCCGGCGCCAAAACCCAGAAGCGGGTTGGGGCCAATCAGCTGCTCATGGGCCATCACTTCAATCATCTGCGTCTTGTCTTTAATCGCAGCAATGCGATCCAATTCCGGCTTCAACGGCGTGGCTCCCGCCTTGTTGGCGGCTGCCTCATCCATGCAAGAAGCATAAAAGTCACCGATTTTTTGGGTCACGGGATTACGTCCTGGATCATTACGGGCGGCTTTTTCCAGGACCTGGCGCAAAACCACAAGATTGTGTTCATAGACTTCTACAAAGCTGAGCCAAACAGGCTGGTCAGCGGGAATGGGATTATTTTTTATCCAGTTCCCGCAGGCATACTGGTAAAAATCTACGCAGGGATCAACTGTCTTATCAATGTTGGCGACATCAAATTTGGGCGCTGGACGCTCCGAGCCGGCGCTGCCGCTCGCCGTTGCTGGATTGGCCACCGGCGCGGTAGGGCCGGAATTCTGTGTCTTGGCATTGCCGGCTTTATTGGTGGACTTGAGGTCTGGTTTTTGCGGCGTAGGCTGTGGTGACTGGGCCAGTACCATCCCAGCTGAGAGCAATAACATTCCAACGAAAGACAATACAACCTGTTGCGACAGATATTTGCGCATTTCGACATTCTCCCCCTGGCCAAACCATGCCATTGTATAAGACGGATCAGGACGAGAGACGTTTGCATTCGCCGGGGCGAGCCGACTTTGGCTGCTACCAGCACTTGCCAGCCTTAGTTTTTGCCCCGCGAACGCGATATGATGTTTCTTATCCCGCATGGAACAAGATCTGACAATCCTGAAAGATGACATGGTCGCCTTTATTGAAGGCCATGGACTGCGCCGTTTCAGCGCTTACGTGAGTGACGAAGTTGCCAACGTGCCCTGGTCGACCGATGAAGACCATCCTGATGGCTGGAAGGACTTTGTAGAACTGGCCAAGGCATCGAACGTGAGTTTTGTCACGATGAACCACGTTTCACTGGACAAAGAAGATGTGGACCTGCTCGTCAACCGTCTCCAGGAAATTGAGTACATGAATGAAGAAGAGCTAGAGGAGGCTGGGTGGTTGCGCAGTTTTGTAGGCAAAGTAGGCTATGTTCAGCTTGGCTTCCCGTGCCAGGGCGTGATGTTTTTGTATGAGGTTTCCACCCCTTGGTATGACACGTACCAGAGATTAGAAAGCGCAGCCGACGATTATGACGGCATCCTAATTGACGATACCGATCAGGACGAAGAGTAAGCGCCGGTGCGGTGGTCATTCCTGAATCCCGATGCGGGCCAAGTGGAAGCGCTTTGCGCTGAAGCCAAAGTTTCTCCAATTGTGGCCCGTGTGTTGGCTCTCCGCGGCATCACGCCGGCCAATGCTGCACAATTTCTCTCGCCTTCGCTTGAATATCTACATTCACCGTACCTCATGCGCGGCATGGCGGCTGCCATAGAACGCCTGAGTGCGGCCATCGCCAATAAAGAAGGCATTTTGATTTATGGCGATTATGACGTGGATGGAACCACCGCCGTCGTCATCTTGAAGACCGCGATTGAGCTATGCGGTGGCGCTGCCGATTTTCATGTCCCGCATCGAATCAAAGAAGGTTACGGCATTAAGGATGACGTGATCGAGCGTGCCGCTGCGGGCGGGATAAGAGTTGTCATCAGCGTAGATACTGGCATCCGGGCTTTTCAGGCAGCTGAAACGGCACGGCGCGTTGGCATTGATCTCATTGTTACCGATCATCACCTGCCTGAGGCACATGAAGGCGTGCCGAACGCGTGGGCGGTACTGAATCCCAACCAGCAAGGTTGTGATTATCCCTGCAAAGAGCTTTGCGGGGCGGGTGTCGCGTTCAAGATCGCCCAGGCGCTGTTTGCCAAATTCAAAGACGCGGTCGACCAGGCAAGGCTCATCCCGTCGTTTCTCAAGATGGTGGCTATCGCCACGATTGCAGACGCTGTTCCGCTGGTCGGAGAGAACCGCACGATTGCCCGGCTGGGACTAGAAGGATTGCGGCGTCCTGTAAACGGAGGACTTAAAGCTTTAATGGAAGTTTCCGGTCTAAACGGTGAACGTGCTGTGAATGCAGGGGATGTAGGGTTTCGCCTTGGCCCGCGCATCAACGCTGCCGGACGCATGGACGTGGCGCGTGACGTGATCGAATTGTTCACGTGTAAGGACCAGGTCCGTTGCAAAGAGATCGCAGAAAAATTGAACCAGCTTAATCTGGAGCGTCAAGCGGAAGAACAGCGCATAATCGCTGAAATTGAAGAACAACTTGCCGCTGAGCCGGACCTGACAGGGAAGTTTTGCATGGTCTTTGATGGCGACGGCTGGCACCGTGGCGTTGTTGGGATTGTGGCGTCGCGGGTGGTCGAGAAGACTGGCCGTCCGGCGCTTGTGATTGCCAAAGAAGCAGAGGAAGCCCACGGCTCGGGCCGGTCGATCACGGCGTTCCATTTATTAAATGCGCTGGAAACCTGCCACGATCTGTTTACGCGCTTTGGCGGCCACGCTCATGCAGTCGGCTTTGCCATGCCCAGCAAGGATGTACCTGCCTTAAAGCAAAGGTTGAATATTTATGCGCAAGCCGTGCTTAAGCCTGAAGACTTGCTGCCGGAGCTGAACGTTGATGCTGAAATCCCTCTCAGCTCGGTGACGCCAGAGTTGCTCAACAGTTTAGGCCGGTTGGAGCCGTTCGGTCACGGCAACCGCGAACCGGTATTTTCCAGTTGCGGCGTAAGCCTGTTAATGCCTCCCAGGATTCTAAAGGAGAAGCACATTAAACTCCGGGTGAACCAAAAATTGCCGAATGCCAAGGCAAGCTTCAACTATGAGGCTGTCGGCTGGCGGATGGCTGAACGGGCCCTGGCAGCGGGCCTCCAACCCGGTGACAATCTGGATGTTGCTTATAAGATCGGGCTGAACTTCCATCCCGACTTCGGAGGACTGGAACTGACTTTGGAAGATTTCAGAAGGTCAGTTCCCGCAGCAATTTCTGTTTGCAGCTGAAGGCCAATCAGGTTATAGTCCCCGTGTTATGCCAGAAAATTTTATCTTTTGTTCCAAGTGCGGAGCCCAGAACTCCGCCATGGCCCAGTCTTGCCAGAATTGCGGATTAACCCTTTCCAGCAGCCTTGCGCCCACCCAGGCGGCAGCTCCGGCACGGGCGTATGCCCCGGCGCCTCCGGTCGCTTACGCTCCCCCTTCCATCTACGGCGGCTTTTGGATTCGCTTTCTGGCGCATCTGATTGACCACGTTATCCTTGGTGCTGTTGCCGCACCCCTGTTCTTTATCACGGTCTTACCGTCAATCATTCGCATTGCACAGCAAGCAGAACGGGACCAAGAGCCGTCTCCTGAGCTGATCATTGCGATTATCAGTTCGGCCTTCGTCTACATTGCCCTGGCATTTGTTGGACAATGGCTTTATGAAGCGCTGCTTACCAGCTCCTCATGGCAGGGGACGATCGGGAAAAAGGTCCTACGCCTTAAAGTAGTAGATGAAGCCGGCAATCGGATTGGCTTTGGTCGCGCTACAGGACGGTTCTTTGCCAAGATCCTGTCCTCCATGTTTTTCTGTATCGGCTTCATCATGATTGGATTCACCGAACGCAAAACCGGCTTGCATGACATGCTTGCGGGAACCAGAGTGCTACGCTCCTAGCAATGGGCTGATATCCCAGGAAGCGCAGTTCAACTGCGTTGTCATTTAACATGAAAGCATGGCTTTTGATCCCAAGCGGCTGAGGATGATCTTTGCCGGCGGTGCTGTGTTCGTGTTTGTCGTCGCCCTGGGATTCTATTTGCAAGGTGTCTTTAAACCGCAGGATGTGATATCTGATAGGCCCAAAAACATCCCTTCCGGCGTGGAAAAAAGCGCTACAGGCTTCAATCTCTCCAAGTCAGAAGGCGGCAAGACGTTGTTTACAATCCATGCCGCCAGTGTGCAGCAATATAAAGAAGGCGGAAAAGCTGCGCTGCACGACGTGAGCATCACTGTATTTGGGCGCAACCAGGACCGCTCTGATCAGATTTATGGCGCTGATTTCGCTTATGACCCTGCGGCAAAAATTGTTACGGCGGAGGGCGAAGTACGCATTGACCTGGAGGCCGTTTCCGCTACGGCAACTTCGGCAGGCGAACCGGCAGCAGAAACCAAGAATCTAATTCACGTAAAGACCAGCGCGCTCACGTTCAATGAAAATACCGGAATTGCCCAGACCAAGGCTGCCATTGAATTCCGCGTGCCTGAAGCGAATGGATCGGCGGTGGGAGCAATGTACGATTCTCACGGCGGCGTTCTTACGTTGAAGTCGGCCGTGCGAGTTACCAGCACAGGGCCGCGCAAAGCCACCATTACAGGCCAGAGCGCCACCATTACCAAGAATCCCAGCAAGGTAGTAATGCAGTATGCCAGAGTGGAGGAACTTCAGCGTGTAATCTCCGCCGATAAAGTCACGGTTTTCATGAATGACGACAACAACATTGAGCGAGTTGTTGGTTCCGGCAACCTGCATGCAGTCAGCACCGGAGCAAAAGCGTTTGAGGTCAACGCTCCTGAAGGTGAACTTGAGATGGCGGACTCGAACCAGGCTCGCAGAGGCGTTCTTTCCGGGGGAGTTACATTCGCGAGCAAAGGTGATTCGCCCGCTGAAGGAAAGGCCGGGAAGATTTTACTCACGTTCGGTGACGCCAACCGGCTAACCAAGGCAAGGGCTGAGGATTCAGTTCAACTCAAACAAGGGGCGGCAGGCAAATCTCAAGAGCTGCATGCAGTCGCGTTGGATGTTGCCGTGAAAGATGGCCGCAAATTGGATAGAGCCGTGACTTCTGGTGGGCCGGCTGAGATTGTCCGCGAACAAGCGCCCGGCAAGACCACGATCAGTGCGGGACATTTTGAAACTGTATTTAATGACCAGAATCGCCCGGTTTCTCTCTATGGAACACCCGATGCCAAGATTGTTGATACTGCTCCCGGCAAGCCCGATAGAGTCCTTACATCGCGTGAGTTGACGGCAAAGTTTAATGACAAAGGTGAGATCGTTTCTGCCGATCAGAGCGGCGATTTCCATTATCAGGAAGGAACGCAGATGGCTTCTGCCGAACGCGCTAAATATGCCGCAGCCGACGAAACGATTTTACTTTCCGGGTTGCCGCGTGTGGTTGACGCTACGCAGGGCATTACGCTCACGGCAGACAGCATCCAGCTAAATCGCAAGACCCGGAATGCGCTTGCCCAGGACAACGTAAAAACCACATACTCCAAAATGAGCGCGCAGCCCAGCGGGGCCATGCTGGGATCGGCTGACCCAATCCACGTGACCGGATCAAGCGCAACCCTGAACTCTGCCACAGGGGTGGCCCATTACGCAAAAGCTCGGCTAT
>JASLFF010000815.1 GCA_030150795.1 Terriglobales bacterium
CGTGGCGGCCTGCTCCACGTTACGCATCAGGCCTTCAAGGTAGTCGCGTGATCCGGAGATGCTGACCACGCCGAGCGTTGCGCGTTGCCAGAGATCGGTCACATCGATTTCAGCGATGGAGATATTGAACGAATTGCGCAGACGGTCTTTCAGGCTACGGACGACCTGGCGCTTGTCTTTGAGCGAGTGCGCGCCTTCAATACGCAGTTCAATCGTGAGATAGGCGATGGGCATAGCAAGACAGTACTTGGTATTTAGTAATTGGTACTTGGCTTTGTGTCAAAGACCCAGACAATCTCCCGATAGGCTGTTGTCCGATCTTGCAGCCGAATAGCAAGTACTGCTTTATGCCCGGCTGCGCTCCCGAACTTCTTCCGAAGTCAGTCCATAAATAGGAGGTGTGGAAATTCCGAGCATGCCCAGATAGGTGTATATCTGCGAGCGATGATGGACTTCATGCTCCACCATGGCGCGCAGCCACTTCCAGACTGTTATGGGAGTTCCGCCGGGAGTAACGCATTTCTTCTGCAGGTCTTCCGCCGAAAGGCGGCTAAAGATGGCCACCGATTCCTGATGCAGGCGGTTGAAAAATGCCATCACGTTTTCCGGGCCGTCGGCCAGTTCAGGACCGTGGCCAGGATAGCGGCTGGGATTGAGCTGAACGTTTTCCGCGTACATATAGCGTTCAATCGTGGCCAGGTGGCGGATGATATCGGCAAAGTTGAATTTGCCTTCGGCATAGCGCCAGTCGAATTTATCCGGCGGAATACACGCGATCACTTTCAGCGTGCGCTGGCGCAATTTTTCCCAATAATCGTTATCCCAGAGAGCGGGAGATTCGCGGGTGCTGGTGAGTTCCATAAAGCCAGTGTTACTGCATGTCTTTGATGGTTTGCTGAAACTTTTGGCTCTTATATATTTTCAGGCCGTCAGCAATCAACCGCCCAAGCTCGGCAAAGCGATCTTCATCGACCGTGGTGAAGTTGAAGCAAGCTTTGCCCTGCAAGCGCTTTTTGAGCGCCGGAGGAACGGCTTTGATCGCCGCAGGATTGAAATAGAGATACAGCAGGTGGAAGCTCACGTAATTCTTGCCCGTCCGCACGCCGGCAAAGTAAAGAGGCCTTTTGCGATGGAGGATGGAGGGATCCTCCACGTGATAGTTGCCGGGCTTGTCTATCTGGACTGCCAGGTCCTTGCCGACGAACCGCTTCAGTATCTGGCGCAGCGCGGCAAAGACCGGTGCAAGATCGGGCTTTTCACCTTTGACGCGCGCGGCGGATGTTTTCTCTTTTGCGGGTTTTGTGGCAGCGGAAGATTTGGCTCGGGCGGGTTTTGCGGCTGGCATAACCGCAGCAGTATAGCGAAGTTATGATGCCCTACAAACAAAAATGAGGAGCGGAATTTGTTCCGCCCCCGGCTCAAATGAGAATCCTAATCGCGGTCTCCGTCGTGCTCGCGATCAGGCAATGACTTCAGGTATTCAACAAGATCGGTTTTGTCAGCCGCGCTCAGCCCGAGGCTCTTGCAGGAGTCATAGTGATCTACAACATCCAGCAACGTGGCAAAGCGGCCGTCGTGGTAGAAACCGCCTTTGGCATGTGTCCACAGGCCGTTGAGAGGCGTGGTGCGGTAACGGTCGTCGGGCGCGCGGCTGGCTTGAAAATCGTCAATGCAGACATCTGAGGCCAGATGCATGTTCCATCCCGGCTCGGTCATCAGCGGCTCTGCATGGCAGCTGCTGCACTGCCCCTTGCCATTGAATACTGCCTTGCCGCGCGCAGCGGCTGCGCGATCAAAGCTGCCCGCGGGCGGCGGAGGCGCAGGAAGTGAAAGCTGATAGAAATGGAGCGCAGCCAACTTGGACGTAATTTGGTCGTCGGCATTGGTGACGTGCCCAAAACCGTTGCGGGCAGCCATAGGGAATTTCGCGGCATCGTCCAGCCGCGGATCAAAAGAAGTTGCCTTTGCCATGCATCTCAAGATTGGCGACAAAGGCGTTCCAGTAAGGCACAGAGCCCCAGCCGGTGTATGTGTGCAGGTTCACGCCGGCAAGCCCAAAGGCCGGAGGAATGAGCGTTGCGGCAGTTTTGCCGTCCGGACGAAAAGCTTTGCCGTCCATGAACAACTCGGCATCAAATTTGCCCGGTCCCCAACTGGCAAGCACGGTCTTCACGGTCGCCACGTCTACGCCAAGCACATCGGCAACGGGCTGGAGATTGGGAGAGAGGCCCACGATTGCGCCAACGTTCAAGTCGCGGTTGGCCCAGCCATCCAGGCGATGGCCAATGCCTGGAGCAAATGCGTTGTCCACTGTGGAGTGGCAGAGCGCGCACTGTATGCCCATCGACTTGAGCGTGCCGTCGGGATTAAAAAATCCGGTAACGCCGATGACGGCATTCAACTTCAGCAATGCCAGAGTAACCGCGGGATCGTTGAGGTCAACCTTTCCGGCTTTGATTTGCTGGACGAGCGCTGGAGGGAGTGCGTCTTGATCAACTTTTAATCCTACTGCCAGCGCTGTTGCCGGAGAGACACCCGGCCCTACGCCGCCGTG
>JASLFF010000109.1 GCA_030150795.1 Terriglobales bacterium
GTTGATGCGGAGTCCGATGATCTTGCTTCCGGCGCAATACCACCGTCGCTGGATTCGCGAGAAGCACATCTCGTGCCCTTGCTAAGCGACAAAGAGAAAAAGCCGGAGATCGTGGCATTGAATCCGCGGCTCGCGGGCGAGAAGAGTTTCGCAGAAGCCGACCTGTCATTCTCTGAAGGCGATTTAGTGGCCAGCATCCATGTGCAGCTCGGCTCGGTGAAGGCGCAGGAAGTGCGCAATACGCTCCGCAGCGCCGGCGAACGCGAGCGCCAGGCATTCTTCGAACAGCTGGCCATGCGTATTTTCCCCGGCGCAACGTCGGTAACCGGCGTGGCTACGCATGAAAGCGACCCTGAGCAGCCGCTGAAACTTTCAGTCCGCTGTACCGTTCCGCAATTCATGAACCGGCAGAGCGGCCCGGCCGAAATCAATCAACTCGCCCCAGATCTCGGCCTGGCGACTCTTTATGCCAAGACGCCGACGCGCAAGTTCCCACTCTTGATTGACTCGTTGTTTTTCGAAAATGCAGTCTTCCACCTGCATCTGCCTGAGGGCATGGCAGTACATTCCTTGCCCGCGGACTTTACCGACAAAACTGAATTCGGGGAATACACATTGCGCTTTCTACGGCTGCCGCAGCAAATAGATATTCATCGGGATTTTCACATCCCGGTGCAGGTAATTGCGCCTGACAAATACCCAGCGTTTGTTAACTTCGCAATGCGCATCGATGATGCCGAGCGTCAACGCATTTCGCTGGAAACCGGCAGAGATGCTGACGGTACGCGTCCGGCGGCGTTTTAAAAAGTAAAAGGCCGGGCGTTGACCCGGCCAATCTCCAACAAAACAACTTAAGGACTAAAAGCGATTCCCGCCGGCCACCGGCATATTGCGATAGCCGCTCCTTTCCTGGCCCATGCGCTCCAGGAATGTGGACGCCATATCGACAAACTTGCTCCCCTTCTCAATGTACTCTGGCATGCGCTGCCAAAGCTCTTCAAACTTTTCAGGATGCTCGGCAGCAAATGTTGCCACGCCAATCCCGGCAACGGCCAGGCCCGCTGGCCTCCGTCCGGTAAGAAACAAAATTGCTCCGGCCGCAAAAGACCCAATCATCAGCGTCTTCTTCCAATCCATTGCTCCGCCCTCCGTTGTTGTGTTCTGTGGCTGAAACTCTAATCTATTTTTCTCGCTCATGGAAGCCACCACGCTCATCTACCCGGTTCGTTAGAACCGCAATTGTCTCTTTCTGTTGCCCCAACTCAGAATCGCTCACCATGATTTCAGCGGCTCACCATAATCTAAGCGCTACAGCGCATTCATCCGAGGATCGATCAAGAAAAAATGCAAAACAATCGAAAAATACAACAGGTCCCGGCAGTGGGATCGAAGGAAGGAATGGCAATCAAGAACGAAGTTTTGCTGCAAAAAGAAAGTGGGCGCCGGTATAGGGGCGACGCCCACGTGGGGGTACTGCGTATGTTGTTATTAGGATAGACGTAGGACCCAGAAAAAAGTTTCAGCTTTCGCTGAAATTAACATAACTAAATATCCCAAAGTTAATAGAAATCTAACACTTGCGATTTCACTCAACAAAAAAACCCTTCGCACTAGACGAAGGGTTGGAGAGTAAGGAGAGAGAGGAGATACAATCGACGGCTTTTACGACATGCGCGAAATAAGTTCCCGCATTTGCAAACGAGCCTGATGCAGCCCAAACTGAGATTCTTTTACATCCAAGCCCAGCAAACGGGCAATTTTTTCATGGGTGTAGCCTTCAACATCGTGAAGGAGGAAAATCATTTTTTCTGTTGCTGGCAGTTCAACCACCGCGCGCTCAAGGTGCACACGCTTCACGTTGCCGCAAACGCTCTTGATTTCAGTGGAAACGCTGCTGTTCAACGTCAGGGTACCGATGGTGGTGAGTTCGCGGATTTCAGCCAGGAATGCCTGGTCAATTTGTTCGGTCTTCGGCTCTGCCGATAACGCGAATGCGCGCAGGAATGTGTTGGCGGAGAGCTGTTCAGCGGTCAGCTCATTGTCGGTCATCCAAAACGCCAGGGAGTAAATTCTATGGCAGTGCTCGCCGTAGATCGCATCATAGTTAGCCGTGCGGGTTTCTGTTGCGGCAAGGATTCCAAGATTCCTGATAATGCTTACGCTGCTAGACATTTAACCTACCTCTTTTTTCGGCCCGCTGGAGGGTACCTTTGATTACCGTCTCTTCGTTCAACTGCTTTTACTACTGCAATCGAGATGCCCAAAGAACGCGGATACCCGTGAAGTTTTGCAATGTAATTTAAGTTGTTGATTCTTAATGCGGAATAGCTCGTTTCTTGAGTGAGCAGAAGAAATCCACAAGTTAGAGGATTAAGGCCCAATCCAAGCTGGATATAGTTTATGAGCACTCGGATACCACTTTTGGCCATGCCCAATCCAACCGAATGAATTACCGATGGGTAAATTTTACAGTGCAGATGCCTTTTTCGGGGTTCAGCGAACCATCAAAACTTCGCGGATGTTATCGCGGCCCAGAAAGAACTTGCGGGAAGCAAAGTCCTTAAACAGGTTTTCTATGTGGCGGTTATTGAAGATCCGTTGCAGCTTAAAGCCCTGAATGGGCTCCAGTTCGAGGGTATCTTTTTGGACGATGTGGTGCCGGGAATAAAGAGATTCCGCGCCTGCGTCTTTGGTATGAAAGAAGGCCAGCAGGTGGCCCTTGGGCTTCAGCATCGCCTGTAAACGCTCAACCAGGGGCTTTACGAGGCTTTCAGGAATGTAATCAGCCACATCCCAGAACAGGATGGCGTCAAACTGGTCAGCAGCATAATCAAGATTTTCCGCAAAGAATTTCGACGCGTCAAACTGAAGAGTGCCATCTTCCTGCTTCACACAGTAACTTTCATCTTGCGATTCGCGCAAAATGTCCTCATTAAAGACGCGCACACCCATTTCTGTGAGCAAGGCAATGTTTGTAGGTGAGGTTGGTCCCAGGTCAAGAACGCAGGTTTTCTGCTCGCCGCTGCTGCTCAAGCCGCGCATGAATTCGCCCAGGCCGATGCAGGTGCGCCTGGTCCGTGGTGCAGCTTTACCACCCTCTTGCGGCTTGGACTGGGAGCTGCCTGCTCCACGGAACCATCGCATTAAATTGTTACCGGAGGAGCTCACGCTCCTCTAACTCTACCTTATTTGCTATCTAAAAAGGAACCCTGCGAGTCAGAGCTGGCGCTGTAGCTCGCGGCGCCCGAACTGGAAGATGGACCGCTGCCCGCTCCAAAACCTGCGCTGGCAGCTACCGCCAGAGGCTTGCGTTGCTCCGCTGGCTGGCTCTTCTCCTTGATATCGATGGCGCCTTTGAAGAATGCTCCATCTTCAATCACGATGCGCTGCGTGCTGACATCGCCAATCAGCGTGCACGACTTGCGTAGTTCCACTCGTCCGGTGGCCGTGATGTTTCCTTCCACCCGGCCATGGACGACGAGATCGCGCGCGGTGATGCCTGCCTTGATTTTTCCGTTCGGGCCGATGATCAGGCTATGGTCGCGCAGATCGACCGTGCCTTCAATTGACCCATCCAGATAAAGGTCCTCACTGCCAGTGAGTTCGCCTTTGATCTGGACTGACTTGCCGATATGGCCTACGTCCGCACGGTGCGGTTCGCTGGCCTTTGGCGGTTCTTTATGTTGAGTGGGAATATTGGGTGCAGCGACAGCAGCTGGCGGGGGTGCAGGCTGGGTAGGATTCGTGCTCATTGGCTTGTTGTCTTCAGGACGCGGTTTCCACATTTCGGCACCTTTTCTTTCAGTTATCGCTCTCTTCAGAGAGAAAATTCTCTTGTTCTTTGGAACGCCTGTCGCAGATTTCAATCAGGAGTTTGACGGCTAGTGTACTGCTGTCTTCCAAATTCAAATAGTTACTCTAGGTGTGCGCCGGAAAGGCAGTACGGTGCTCATACACGGTATCCTGCTGCCCAACTTTACGTATTTACAATAAAGTAAACAGTAACTATTTTAGCACCTCCCTGCGGGCAGCAATCAAGCTGTTTGTTTTTAATATCTTACACATCCACAAGAAACCGCAAGAACTCTGGCCAGTTTGGCTGTCTGTTTGCTTTTAAGTTAAGTGTCGACCGGACGGAATGTCGCGGCGCACGGGCGGAACCGAAACCAGGGGAACAGCGGTTCTGAACGCAAGTCGCGGCTATTGAGCCAATGGGACTGCCTTTCCGAGAGGGTTGACAATAAAGGGGCGGCTGCAAAAGCTGCCTCTTTTTA
>JASLFF010000132.1 GCA_030150795.1 Terriglobales bacterium
ATTCTGCACAGTCATTTATCTTGCGAACTGACGAAGTGGCCGGTCAGGAAACGCATGGTCGCCATGTCGTATTCACGGGTGTGTCCACACTTGTAACAGGTCCTCGTCGTCTTGCCGTTTCGCGTGATCGGGAAGGAATAACTCTTCTCACCGTGAGTGCACTTTGGGATGGCCCGGGCGCATAGCCATGCAGCGCCGCCCAGCAGCATGAGCACGCCGGTGGATAACGAAAAGCCCTTGGAAGTTACACGCATGGCAGACCGGCGCATGGCGTGGAAGCTGGCCAGGGAAGTGCTCCACCGTGGTTCATACCGAGCGCAGCGGCTTTCCGCACCGCAGGCAATTCGCTTCTGCCCGGGGCGTAATGGCATGGCATGCCTGACACATGGTTTGTGACCTGTAGCTCACCGCTTTTATCCTGAACGAATTCATTTTGTAGATTCGAAACATTGCGACCATTGAAATCAGGGCGACAAAAACGCTAAGACAGATCGTGCTGGGGTCCATATAAAACAACCTTCCTAATCGTGGTCGAGATCATGCTCGCCCATTTCGCGGAGATACAAAGTGACTTAAGCGGTGATCAAGTTCCTGAATAAACCGCCTGATTTCAGTTGTGCCAGAGTGCCGTCGCGAGAGTGGAATGATAAATCCAGAGATGCGATGCAGAGAGCGACTACCTTGCTTCAAGACTAGTCCTTAGAAGGTGTTAAAGCAAATGATTTCGCGGAGGCGCAAGATCCAGGTGAAAACTTTCCAGCAGCGGCAAAAGATTAGCGCCGACGGGAAATGAATTGCCCCAGACGCAGAACTGCCCGGAGCTTTTGCAAGCATCCGGGCAGTGATTGGGGTTCTTACAGAACTTTTACGTTCTCAGCCTGCAGGCCTTTGGGGCCTTTGGTCACGCTGAATTCCACTGCCTGGCCTTCCGGCAAGCTGCGGAAACCGCTGGACTGGATCGCGGAGAAGTGTACAAACACGTCTCCATCGCCGCTGTTCCGGGTAATAAATCCAAATCCTTTTGCGTCGTTAAACCACTTCACAATTCCTTGTTCCATTTGTAGTTGTTCCTTTGTTTTTTGATATTCCTGCTGAAGAAGATTGACTGGTATTCGTGAGGTGGGTTGTCGCTTTGAGGCTGGACCGGCTCGCTAACCGTTGGTGAATCACTTAACGGGAAGTCTTAGTATACCACTTGGCTGACGTGAAACCTAAGGAATTATACCGGCGATCTGAAATCATGCCGCACTGTGTTCTTGCCCTTTCGAAAAGCCCTAAAATAATTGCGGCCATGTCGATTCGTGTTGCAGCACGGCTTTAGAGCGCGTAGCTTGTAAAGGATGACCCCACCCAATGTAAACACTCCTCCGGCTGCGCGACCAAAAGTTGTTGTCAAGGGCCCAATTCGTTGTCATAAGTGCCAGATGCTGTGCCAGGACGCCGAGCAGTATCTCAACCATACCTGCATTCCCAGAAGCCCTCAGCGGTAACGCCAAGAGAGAAACCCTCAGGGGCTAAAGCCCGTTTCATTTGAATTACATGTGGCACGACGGAAGTCGTGCCCTGACACTTGTCTCGACGGAGGATACTTTTTCCGCAGCCAGCTAGTGTGGTGTTTCAGAAATAGCTTTACAGTAGCGCAAAGGCTGAGCTTAAAAAGACCATGATGCTGCATCGTGCCGAAGAGCAGGCGCGGTATTGTGAGAACTCCCTGATGCAGTATGAATAGAGGAAAAATTCTCGGGTCCTTCGACTTCGCGCTCGGGAGTCTGGGTTTGGAAAAGACCTGGCGGCGCTGCGCTCAGGAAGACAGGGATAGACATTTTGCTTGAATATAAGTTCATGGTGTTGTGAAGCTATTTCTGAGACACCACACTAGCTTGCCGGGGACTCAAAGAGGAATTTGTTTAGGGCGTCAGGATGCCGTGTATCCACGAGGCTATGACTCACGCCGTCAGTTGCCCGGTCGTGCTTTGCAATGAGCCATCCAACGTAAGCGGGAAGGGAATCAGGCAGGGGAGTAGGATTCGCACTCTTTGTAAAATACAGAGTTTCGCCGGACGCAAGCTGGACCAAAGCAATTCCATGTTGGTTCGCATACTCCACGGCGCCGTCCTGAAACGGAGTTGTGGCGAACAGCATGGCTTTTTGCGCGCTAAGCGACACCTGTTTGGCGTGCAGCGTTTGTACGTGCTCACGCTTAATATGGTTCTTGTGGTTCTTGCATTCCACAAGAACGAGAAAGTCCGCTCCAAAAATTTTAAACCTGGCCGTTATGTCGATCTCATAAGTACCATCCTGGCCGTCCATGGACTCCCGATGTACCGTTTGAAAATCCTTGAGTTTACCGGCGGTTGACTCCAGGAACCTCTTGACCTGCAGCTCAAATTGGACTGAGGTGATTTTCGGGTTTTTCTTAACATTAAACATTCGATTTGGTCCGGTTGCTAGGCGACAAGCACGTATGCACCGAACCGCAGAGGTAACCCGATACGAGTTGAGGCAAGCACCCATTATTGTAGCGAATATGAGACGAAAGTCAAATGGCCCGGAGATGGCTGGAGGAGTCAGTCTACGTGGCCGACGCATCCAGAAGAATCATCGATTCTCGCGCTCTTCTCTCACCAGGCGGGCAGTATCGATCTGCGCCGCAACCCGCTTGCGTTGATGCAAACGATCCCGGAACTCCGCCAGCGTTGGCCGCTCCGCGATTTCTCTGATCTCAGCCAGCAAATAATCTGAGAGCGACATGCCAGCCATGACCGCGCGCGCCTTCAGTGTGCGATGCAAAGCATCCGGCACGTTACGAAGTCGAATCATCTTTGACATGTGGTGAGCATACTTTCGTGGCTTTCAATGTCCACCATAACCAGCACTGGCGATTCTCGCTTGAAGGACATCCAAATCCCCATCAAGCCGACAAATTTTCCATTATATAAAGTGCGCTAATCGTCCGCACCGACAGAGCGAAACTAAGTGGCCGGAG
>JASLFF010000186.1 GCA_030150795.1 Terriglobales bacterium
AGCCGATAGCTCAGCAGATTATCAACGTCTTCTCGCTCAGAAAGGAAAACCAGAATGTCCTGGTCAGCGCCGGCTTTGCGCACGGCCACACCTTCATTTGCAGACGACACGCCAACGTGATGAATCCCCAGTTGCGACATCCACGAGCCAAGCTGCGCCAACTCTGTGCCATAAGCCATGGCCTTGAGCATGGCGACAATATGTACCGAGCCGCCGCAGTGTCGCCTGAAGCGAGCAATGTTGCCTTCAATGGCGGCAAGGTTCACCCACAAACAACGCTGCGCGATAGCGCCGGAAAGATCGCGCACGGCTTTAACCATCCCTGCATTGCGCGGGCCCTTGAAGAGCACCGTGTCGCCCGGACGCAGCAGAGGAAGCAGCCGATCTTTCAGTTCGTCGGCGGACTTGACCTGCGTTACGCTGCCCTCAGGATGCACACGCTTGTATCCCTCAGCGGTAGTGGCAAGCTCGCCATTACCGACGAGAAACAGATGGCTGAATCCGCATTCGGCTACTTGCGCGCCAACCTGTGCGTGTTCGCGGGCGGAGTTGGAACCCAACTCGCGCATCCCGGCAAAGGCAAACATTTTTCTGCCGCTACGCGACGTGCCCAGCGTCGCCGACCTCAAAGCCGCATGCACGGAGATAGGATCAGAGCTGTATCCGTCATTGATAATGCGAATGCCCTGCGGCGACGACCACAGTTCCATACGCGTCGAGGTAGGCGCATAGTAAGCCAGTGCCGTGGCGATTTCCTCCAGCGGAACGCCCAGAAGATGCGCCGCCGTCGCGGCAAAGTGGAGATCGGCAATGATCTCTGGCGATCGCGTCTTCACCGTCACGCTGCGCGAGCCCTCCGACGGAATGCTCAATTCGAGCACCTGGCCCTCCGCGCTGAGCGAGAGTGGCTTGAGCGCGAGCAATTCATCCTTGCCGCCGATCCGGTGAATCGGGCATTTGATCTTTTTTGCTGGAGCGTCGAGCGTCGGCTCGTTCGAAGGAAGCAGCAACCAGCCGTCTTTTGGAATGCGCTCGAACAGTTTCATCTTCTCTTGCGCGATTGCTTCGCGGCTGCCGAAAGCGGCCACGTGGGCCAAGCCGATATTGGTGAGGATGCCATAGTCAGGCCGCGCGATCTCTTCCAGCACAGCCATCTCTCCCGGCGCAGAGATGCCGACCTCGAGGATGGCCAGCGGCTCAGGCTTCTCCGCGGAGAGCACCGCCAGCGGAAGCCCAAGCTGACTGTTGTAACTTCCCGGCGAAGCCAGCACTTGCCTGCCAGCAAGCAGAGATTTCAAAGCGTCTTTAACAATGGTCTTGCCGTTGCTGCCGGTGATAGCCAGCACGCGCTGAAAATATTCACGCCTGTGCCAGCGCGCCAGGGCCTGCAGTCCGCGCAACGGATCGGGAGCCACGATAATGGGCCACGCGGGATCAAGCGCCGCGTCAGCCGCATGATCTTGCCCTATCAATGCTGCGCTTGCGCCGTTTCGAAAAGCATCGGCCAGAAAACGATGACCGTCAGTCTGCTGGCCTTTCAGGGCCACAAAGAGCGCGCCGGGAGCCACGCCGCGTGAGTCGGTATAGACGCGGTCAATTACGAGCGAAGAGGAGTCGCCATGCAGTTCACCACCGATTTCATCGGCAATACGCTCAAGTTTTGTCGGAATCAATTCGTCTGCGCTCCGGTATGCACAGTGTACGGGATTTCACTTAGCCGCGGCACCCAGCGTAAGGCCTGGCACCCAGAAGAGTACCCGGCATCATTTAGAATTAGGACTAGAACTCTTCATAAAATTCATGGCTGGCATTTATCAAAAATGGATGTATGCGTGGGAGACCCGTCTCACCACGCGCGACACAAACCGTGTGGTGCGCCCGCTGGAGTGGGGCATGGAATGGGCCCGCCGCTGGCCTCTGGTTAATGGCAACTTCCCCAGCTCAGAGGAGCATTTTGAAAGTTACCTGCATGAGCTGAATGACTATATTGTCGCCCACAGCGACGAGTTTTTTGCCTACAAGACCCCAGACGACTTCCGTCTGGAGACGCGCAAGATTGAGCTTTTTCCCACGGGCAGCAATGCCAGTGACAAAGTTCCCAAGGGCGATGGCACGTTTCTGCGCTTTACTTCGCCCGCGCCCTCCTTGCATCCTGAAAATGATCTGGTGAATGCCCGCTGGTTCCCTGCAAAAGGAAATCGCGCCGTCATCGTGCTGCCGCACTGGAACGCCAACGGGATTGCTTATAACGCGCTTGGCCCGATCCTGAATCGCTTTGGCATCTCCATGCTGAGGCTAAGCAAGCCGTATCACGATATTCGTCGCCCGCAGGAGACTGCCCGCTCTGACTATGCTGTCTCGCCCAACATCTGCCGCACGCTGGATGCAGCACGCCAAGCCGTAGTGGATGTTCGCGCCTGCATTGATTGGCTCTATTCTCAGGGCAAGGACCATGTGGGGATTGTTGGCACCAGCCTGGGATCGTGTTACGCGTTTCTCGCGGCCGCGCATGATCCGCGCTTGAAAGTAAATGTCTTCAACCACGCTTCTACTTACATGGCGGATGTCGTCTGGACCGGCCAATCGACGCGCCATGTTCGTGAAGGCCTGGAGCGCGACGGCATTACGTTGGAGAGCCTGCGGCAATCCTGGAAGTGCGTTAGCCCCATGGCGTATTTCGATAAGTTCGCGCGCTATCCCAAGAAGAATCTTCTGATCTACGCGCGTTACGATCTCACGTTTCTGCCGGAG
>JASLFF010000233.1 GCA_030150795.1 Terriglobales bacterium
GAGTCCCTCAGTGAGGTAGGCCAGCAAAATACCCAGCAGCAAAGCAAACAACGTGACTGCCAGAACAAACAGCCCGCGCTTGGGCCAGGACCTTTTTTCCGGAGCGATGGCCTTGTCCATTACCTGAATCACTGAGGCATCTCGCGCTTCGTCGATGCGCGCGGCTTCATATTGCTTGGCCAGCAGTTCAAATAGCGTTTCGCGGTACTTTACTTCGCGCAGTTTTCTCACGTATTCCAGCCCGGCGCCCGGTACTTTCTCCAGCGCAAGGTCTGTGGGAGAGTGGGTTCCCTGTCCACGCTCAAAGCGTGAAAGCTGCGTCTGCAAAGCGGCCAACTCCTGCTGGACGCGAATCAGATCAGGATTTTCCGGAGTAGCAAATGAGCGCATTGACTGGACTTCAACTTGCTTTTCGGCCACCTGCGCGCGAAGGTCGGCATAAGCCTGCAACATCACTTTGGCTTGGCTATCCAGTTGGATAATGCCGGTGCTCTCTTCAGTCTGCTTGAGCTGCGATTCAGCCGCGGCCAGCTCGTCATTGGCGGCTTTCACTTCACGCTCGAAGAAGATGCGCCGCTTGCCTGCATCTGTGATGGCCAGCGTCCGGGTAAGCTTCTCTAGCTCATCAATATAGGCATTGGCCATTTCGGCAGCACGGTCGGGAGACCGGTCATCAACAGAAATCGAGATAATGCCGTCTTTTCCAGCCACGATCTGTGTAAGGTCTTCCAGCCGACGACGCGTCTCTTCCCGCAATTTTTTGTGGTAAACGTTCATCAGGGAGAAACGATCAATCAGGGCGTCCGCGATGGTGCGGCTCTTGAGCATGGCCACATACATGTCATTGGGGTTGCGAATACCCAGGTCTTTTCCGCCCGCGGCCTGGAGCAGTGGAGCAAGCTGGCCTAACTGGCTCATCATGGCAGAGGCCATCGATTGAGATTGCTGCGGCGGCAGCAACTTTGCCTCAGCCGTGAAATATTGCGGCAACAGGAACACGACCACGAGCGAAAGCAGCGCCGCGCCCACGGCGGTACCCAGAATCAGCGCCTTATGCTTTGCCATCACGATCAGCGGCTCAATAAAGTGCTTCTTTTCCGTTTCATAAACGGAATCCTGCGGGTCTTCAACCAAGCGACGGGTTTCGAGTTTCTCCTGGGGCGTCATAAATGCGTTTGCAGTTTCCTATATTGTAAGTGGTACAACGGCAACCCTGCATACGAAAGATTGCTTAGATAACAACAATCGACAATGGGATAAGACTGCCGGCCATCCCGGCTCAACCCAGTACTAGGTAAGTTAGCTCACGCAACCTGCAAAGCGCCGACGTTGTGCGCCATCCAGTCTTGAAAAACCAGCACGTCCCAAAGCAGATATTGCCAGTTGCGGCCACCGGATACATGTTCCTGCCACTTGGTGCGGATTGCCTCGATATTGAACAGCCCGTGCCGCTCCAGGCTCTCCACGGAAAGCAGGTCCTCACCCCATTCCCGCAACTCCCCTCTGAGCCAGCTATCGATCGGTACGCCAAAACCCATCTTTGGCCGCTCAATCATGGCCGCCGGAACGTATTTGTAGAGCACCTGTCGAAGCGCCCACTTACCTTTGCCATCACGAATCTTGAAATGCATGGGAAGTTTCCAGGCAAACTCCACTACGCGATGGTCCAGAATCGGTACTCGCGCTTCAAGGCTTACCGCCATGCTTGCTCTATCCACCTTGGTAAGAATGTCGTCCGGCAGGTAATGGACGGTGTCCGTAAGCATCATCGCTTCTTCCATGCTCGGCAGCCATCTCGCATCTTGCACGAACTGGCGCACCGTGTCGGGCTCGACTGCGCCATTCACCACCGCTGAAGGATTCTCCCAATGCGTTAGCGCATGCATGTAAATGCGCTCCTGACTCTCCGCGCCCAACACCCCTGCGAGCTTATGCGCTTTATCTCCCATGGGAAAAGATCGCTTGTTACGCGGGATGAGCGGCGACGCCGCCTTATACATCTTATCGATGGTTTCAGGAGGCACCGAGGCGATCATTCGCGACACGGCCTGCCGTAACGGCTTAGGGAATGGACGCATTGAGTTCCACACCCGCTTCATCAGAAAGTAACGGCCATATCCGCCAAAAAGTTCATCTCCGCCGTCACCGGAAAGGCTCACGGTAACGTTTTGCCGCGCTAGCCTTGAAACCAGATATGTAGGGACTTGTGAAACGTCAGCAAAGGGTTCGTCATACATGGCTGGAAGCAGCGCCACCACGTTCAATGCTTCCCGCGGCGTCACATAAAGTTCCGTGTGGTCAGTGCCCAGGTGTGCCGCAATGCTCTTGGCGTGATTCGCCTCATTGTAAGCATCTTCATGAAAACCTATAGTGAAAGTTTTTACCGGACGCGTACTCTGTGACTGCATCAAAGCCACAACCGTAGAGGAGTCAATGCCGCCGGAAAGAAAAGCGCCTAGCGGGACATCGGCAATCATGCGCAGCTTCACCGCTTCTGCAAGCTTGCGCTCAAGCTGGCCAATGATCTCCTCTTCAGAGCCAGCCGCCGGCAATCGTAAACCTTCTCTGGCTACTTCCGTGGCCGACCAATACCGGCTCACCACCGGCTGATCCTGCGGACCACCCAACTCCAGAATGCAGCCGGCATTTAGCTTTGAGATGCCTTGATAAATACAGTGCGGCGCTGGAACGTAATTGTGGCGCATATACAGCGCCAGAACATCGCGATCAATTTGCGCCTGAAATCCCGGATACTGCCGAATTGCCTTTAACTCTGAGGCGAATACAAACTGCCCTTCCACCCAGCCATAGTACAAAGGCTTGATGCCGAGCCGGTCGCGGACAAGATAAAGCTTTCGTTCGCTACGGTCCCACAGCGCAAAGGCAAACATGCCTACAAACCGACGCACTGCCGCTTCCACACCCCAACGCTCAAACGCCTCCAACATTACCTCTGTGTCGGAGTGTCCGCGCCACGTGTGGTCAGGGCCAAGCTCTTTTCGTATCTCCTCAAAGTTGTAAACTTCGCCGTTGAAGACAATGAGATAGCGGCCTGAATGCGAAGCCATGGGCTGATGGCCGGCGGGTGAAAGATCAAGGATAGACAGCCGGCGATGCACAAGCCCTACGCCGGTCGAATCGTCGTAGAACACACCAGAATCGTCGGGGCCGCGATGCTTGAGCGCATTCCCCATTCGAAGCAAAATCTCGGCAGGAACCTCCGCTTGCCGTTTCGTCTGCCAAAATCCCGCGATACCACACATCTTTGGAGCCTGCTCCTGCTCTGACTAATAGCTACTTTAAGAACAAACAGAGCCTACCGCAAGATCGTACCATTGCCGGCGCTCTGGATTGATCGTTCAATTATGACTGAAATCCCGGTGGCCGATCGTCAGAGGTAAACCTTAATCAACCAAGCTCGTCCATCACGGCAGTAAGCGATGTCTGCCACTGCGGTAGCGTCACACCGAAAATATTCTTCAACTTATCATTGCAGAGCCGTGAATTATGCGGTCTTGCTGCCGGCGTCGGATACTCTCTGCTAGGTATCGGCACAATGTTGGCCAAATTGCCCTTTGACAAGTTACGTTTCTTCATTTCATCCAGGATCGCGGCTGCAAACCCGCACCATGAAACGCTTACTGCGGCAGTCATGTGATAGATGCCCCGACGGTCTCCCAATGCCTCGCCTATAGAAATCCCGGCGGAAGACGATTGAACCGCCAGCTGTTCAATAATCTTCCTTGTGGCATCCGCCAGATCGCGGCTCCAGGTGGGCGCACCCACTTGATCATCCACGATTCTCAATTCTGGTCGTTCCGCAGCCAGCTTGACAATGGTCTTCAGAAAATTCTTGCCACGCGCGCCATAGACCCATGAAGTTCGGAATATCAGATAGCTTCCGCCCACGGCTTCGACCGCCTTCTCGCCACTCAACTTGCTGGCGCCATACACGTTGAGTGGCGCGGTTCGGTCGGTCTCGCTGTAGGGAGAGGCTTTCTTTCCGTCGAAGACATAGTCAGTGGAATATGTGATAAATAGAGCGCCCAGCCGCTTC
>JASLFF010000315.1 GCA_030150795.1 Terriglobales bacterium
CAAGCGCTAATTGCCACTCAGTCTGAAAATCCACAAGCTCGGTTTGATCTCGGATTCGCCCAAAGCCATCAGGGCAAAACCGCAGAAGCCATCGCCTCATACAAGAAAGCTACGCAATTCGATCCTAAGTGGTTTGAAGCGCAGCAGAATCTCGGACTCGCGCTCGCCAAGTCGGGCGACCTCAACGCAGCAGCCAGCGCATTAAGAACTGCTGTCACTCTCAAGCCGATCGTTGGCGGCCAGCAGGCTCTCGCTGCCGCATGGCTCTCGCTGGCACAGGTAACGGAAGAAAACGCGCCGCAAGAATCTCTAGCCGCCTACCAAAAAGCCGTTGAACTCGATCCCGCAAATTCTGAAGCTCAGCTCGGCGCCGCCCACATGGCGGAGCGCTCCGGCAATGCAGCCGCGGCTGAGCAGCAATACCTCAAGCTCGCAGCAGCCGGCAACAATGACAGCGTCGAACGTCTCATCAGTCTCTACCTCACCCAAAAACGCTTTGCCGACGCTGAATCCTGGCTGCACAAATACATCTCCGCCAATCCGCAGAACAGCGCTGCGCAACTTCAGTTAGGCAAGCTACTGGCTGCTGAGGACAAGCCGCAGGAAGCCATCGCCGCTCTTGAGCCGCTTTACAAGGCTTCTCCCGACCCCAGGATTGCTCGTGATCTCGCCAGCCTCTATTTAGAAACCAAGCACTACCCTGCCGCCGCCGATCTGCTTCGGCCACTGATCGTGCAAAGTCCTGCAGACGCTCAACTTCATCTGGATTACGGCACTGCTCTCATGCATCAGCTCAAGTATGCTGAAGCACAAGCGGTTTTGCTTAAGGCGGTCCAGCTCGATCCCAATCTTGTGCAAGCATATTCCGATCTGGCCTATGCCGCGGACCAAAACAAGAATTACCAGCTCACCATTCGTGCCCTCGATGCGCGCGCCAAACTTCAGCCGGAAACCCCAGGCACGCTCTTCCTTCGCGCCACCGCTTACGATAATTTAAGGATGTACAAACCTGCGGCGGAAAACTATAAGCTTTTTCTGAAGGCCGCTGCGGGTAAATTCCCTGATCAGGAGTTTCAAGCCCGTCACCGGCTCAAGGCGATTCTACCGGACTAACCATGCCAAAATTCTTTTCCATCATCATCCTGCTCGCGCTGTCTTTTGCCGCCAGTGCAGAGCAAAAAACCGTCGACCAGCTAAAGGCTGAAGCTGAGCACGCTGCTTCTGACCAGCGAGGCCGGCTCTACGCTGAGATAGCGGACAAGCTTGTGCCCGTCGCTGACAAGCAATTTACTGACGGCGAATCAGTCAAGGGCCACGCCACCGTGCAGGAGATCCTGCAATATGCCACTAAGGCGCATGATCTCGTGATTGAGTCACGCAAGAAGATGAAGGAAACCGAAAAATCTCTTCGTGACTGCCACCGCCGTCTGGAAAACATGAAGCGTACGTTGGCTGCGGAAGACCGCCCCAGGGTTGAGGACGTGGAAAAACAATTGGAAAAACTGACTGAGGACGTGCTTGAATCCATGTTCGCCCCGCCCGACAAAAAGAAGGACCAAAAATGAAAACTGCTACCAAAATAATTTTCCTGTTGCTGCTGTTGAGCTTGGCAGCCGCCGCTAAAAGGCGTGATCCCCTTACTGAAGCTGAGGCGGACCAACTGCGTGAAGCCGCCATGGACCCCTACAATCGCATCAAGCTCATGGTCAAATTTACTGAGGCGCGCCTTACAGCCATTGACCAGGTCCGCCTTGATCCCAAGCAGGCGGCTGATCGCGGCAAGCAGATCCATGACCTGCTGGAAGATTTCACCAGCCTGATTGATGAAATCAATGACAACCTTGATCAATATGAGTCGCGGCCTCTCAATAAGGATTCCGTCAAGCAATATCACAAGGGCTTAAAGGAATTAATTGAGGCCGACGCACGCTTTGACATTAAGCTTCAAAATCTCAAGTCGGCCAGTGAAACCGATCCTGTCACTAAAAAAGAGGCCCCCGATTTCCGCTTCATTCTGCAGGACGCGATGGATTCACTGAAGTCCAACGCCGATATGGCGCGCGAATACATTGAAACCACGCATGATCAGAAAGATCAGGAGAAGAAAAAATAGTTCTTTTACCCCGAGCCATGCGAGGGAGCCCTATTGCCCCAAAAAAGTCTCATGGGTCAAACTTCATTAACTCTGCTGCCAGAGCTAGGGTAGACGTAGGGTTCCCTCGCTGCGCTCGGGATTAAACTAGATGACCACCCTCACCCAGATTTTTGAGCAAGCCTATCGCGATCTGCGTCCGCGCACTCCGGTGCCCGAGTTTGAGGTCCGCTTCTACCGTTTCGCCAACATTAATTGCACCATTCGGCTGCGCCAGGGACGCATCTTTGTCCGCCTCTCAGACCTGCTGGAAGGCGCGCCCGAGGCGGTACTCTATGCCATCCTGCATATCCTCATCGCCAAGCTCCATCGTAAGCCCGTTGACGCTGCCTACGCAGCGCGTTACCGCAAATATACGGGCAGCCATGTTATGGCGCAGAAATCGCAGGTCATCCGCCAGCTGCGCGGACGCAAGCGCATTGAGGGTCCTAAGGGCAAACACTACGATCTCGACCAGATTTTCGATGACCTGAATCTTCGCTTCTTCCACGGCCTTATGGCCCGGCCGCAAATGACATGGAGCGGCAACAAGGCCCTCCGCAGCCTCGGCCATTATGATCCCGCGCATAACACAATCGTCGTCAGCCGCGTCTTTGATTCCCCGCGCGTCCCGCTTTATGCCATCGAATACCTTGTCTATCATGAGATGCTGCATCTGCGGCATCCGGTTAAGCTCCGCGGCAGCCGGCGCATGGTGCATCCCCCCGCGTTCCAGCAAGAAGAAAAACTCTTCCCGCAATTCAAAGAGGCACAGCAATTCTTGAAACGCCTGGGCACGTTGGACTAAACATTCCGCCATGGCTGTAAAAGACCGCAGGTGTTCAGGCCCGGCTTCGTCTCCATAATGAATATGGATGTGGAGTTCGCCATGACCGGCCCACAACTCGCCGCCTTACGGTCGCGGGTCAAATCGCCTTTTCTTGATGGGCTCGCCCCGCATGAGTTGGATGAGGTACTGCGCGCCGCCCGGGAGTGCCGGTTCCTCGCTGGCACAGTTCTGGCGTCTCAGGGTACTCCTGCCAACTCATTATTTCTGCTGGTCAGCGGCAGGGCGCGCTTTTTTATCCTCACGCCGGACGGCCACAAGATCGTGCTCATGTGGCTGCCCGTGGGGGAAGTAGTGGGCGGAGCCGCTTTGCAGAGCAGGCCTTCCGACTATATCGTCAACACAGAGACCGTAAAAGACAGCACAATATTGGTCTGGGACAAGCCGGCCATCCGCCGACTCGCCATACTCTATCCGCGATTACTTGATAACGCGCTGAACATGGCTGCAGAGTACTTCACTTTCTATGTTGCCACGCATGTGGCGCTCACCTGCCACACAGCGCCGCAACGGGTCGCTGCCATCCTCGTCAACCTGGCTCAGGGCATTGGACGCAATGTCCCCAAGGGCATGGAGCTGGATGTCACGAATGAAGAGCTGGCGGAGGCCGCGAATGTCACGCATTTCACCGCCAGCCGCCTGATCAGCCAGTGGCAAAAACAAGGCATTTTGGTTAAGACCCGTGGCAAGATTCTGCTGCTCTCTCCGGCAAACCTCTTGCTAGCTGCTGCCTAAATCGAATCGACTTTGTCATGAAATCTCAGGCTCCTGAGGTTGCCACATTCTTCTGTACTGTGGACGCAGGCGCCCTCGCCTGCGCTAGTGGGCCTTTCTGCGGTCTCTCAATGTAAAAATGTCGTCCGGAATTTCCGCCAGACTCTGTTTGCGTTATCGCAATGATGGACTAGTGCGCGCGCAACGACGCCGTCTGCTAATCCTGCGAACCTTATTTCAGGCCGATATTACGCTAAGAATCGTCGCTGTATCTCGCCTGTCAGGAGGTAATTTGCTATCGAATGTTCGTGTTCTTGTTGTGGACGATTATGCGCCCTGGATGAACTTTGTCTCTGCTGCTCTTGCAGCCACACCCCAAGTTCAGGTGGTGGGTCAGGCCAGCAATGGGCTGACTGCTCTGCAAAAGGTGGCGGAATTGAACCCTGACCTCGTGGTGCTCGATATCGGGCTTCCTGACATCAGTGGGATTATGGTCGCTCAGCAAATCATGGATATGTCGCCTACTGTCCGCATACTGTTCCTCAGTGAAAACACTGCTCCGGAGGTAGTGCGCGCTGCCCTCCGCACCGGCGCTCAGGGTTACGTCGTAAAATCCTGTGCAGCCCGCGAACTTCTGCCTGCGCTGGATGCCCTCTTGCTCGATTGCTATTTTGTCAGTGCCGCCGCCAACCATTTCGGGCCGGGCGACGGTCCACTTTTCGGACGCCTAACTGACGCTTAAAGCAGTTTTAGTGTTAACGTAAACTTTTTATAACTCGTCATCCCGTCTATGACGACAACGGCCGGTGTCAAGTCTAAAAAAGACAAACGAGTGCATCGCGCTGGAAACGCAGTCAAGGGCGCCCGGGGTTGGCGTTCATCTTGACCCTTGACGGCGTTTCCAGCGATAGAATCGTGCCGGGTTGGAAGCGAAGCGTTCCACAGCTGAGCTTCCAACCTTAGCGGCAGGGTTTGCTTTTGTATGTGTGCTCATGACCAAGGGCTCGCGGTTTTGCTAAATCACTCGGTGTTCCACCAACCATCTATTCGGTCTTTACCGCAGACCATGATTTCTCGTGCAAACTCCCCTCTTCTCCGACTTATGGCTGCAGGGAGGCAGGGGGCCTATTCAACGTCTCGGCCTTAACAGCGGCCACGGGATGACTCAGGCTCCCCTGCATGCGAACGACCTCTGGATAGGACTTCTCTGTACGCTCCATCCAGTACAATCGCACCGCCAGTTTGCGGGCCACTGCTACTTTGGCCACGCCGTGGTGCTTCCGGGCCTTCAGGCGCGCGTACACGCGGCCCAGATCTTTGTCTCCTCGGGCGGCACCGGTTGCCCCTTCCACCAGAAGATGACGTAAAAACGGGTTTCCTTGTTTGCTGATCGCACCCAGCCACCGCTTCTCTCCGCTGGAGTTCTCGGAAGAATTCAATCCCAGATAGCTAACCCAACTGCGCGAATCCGGAAAGCGTCCCACCTCGCCCATGGTGAGCACCGTTGCCAGTGCGATTACCGGGCCTACTCCTGGATGCGTCTGGAGCCGACACGCCCGCGGCTGGGCCGCTGCTGCCTGCTCCACCGCTTGGTCCAGTGGCTCGATCCGCTCTCCCATCTGCTCCAGCATCTCCAGCAGTGCGTCACGACGCTGCCGCGCCCAGGGTTCCAACTCCAGCTTCCGCAACTGCTCCAGCCCCGCCTTCGTCCACAGTTTGCTCTTCTTCTGCAAACCCTGGTTCAAGGCAATGTGCTGCAGCTGGTTCTTGATCCGTGCCCGCATACGCACTAGGTGCCAGCGATGTAGCAACAGCTGCCGCAGGTCCCTTTCTTCGACACTCGGTATCCAGATCCGGGGAAAACGTTCTTCCAGTAGTAAACGCAGAATCAGCCGGGCATCACGCTTATCGTGCTTTTGCTTCCGCCCATCCTGCTGCCGGATTTTTGCCGCATCGCCCATCCATATCTGGTGCCCCAACTTCTCCAGCAGACGCTCGAACCAGTACGTGCTCCCGGTGGCTTCCACTCCCACCACCCAGGAACCAGGCAGGGCTTGGTAGAACCGCTGCACCTCACCCTGGCCTTCGCCGTGTCCTAGCCGGCGCCGGACCAACTCACCCGTTTCCTTATCCAACTGGGC
>JASLFF010000326.1 GCA_030150795.1 Terriglobales bacterium
GCCCTGCTCCGTGTCCACCATGAAAATGATGCGGCACATGAACATGAAAATGCAGCGTGCCGCTCAGAAACGAGAATGCGGTATAGGCAAAACCCACGACAAAGCAGATCAGATAAAAAGTTTCCCAGTTCATGGCTTTACCTCGTTCAAGCTATGCCTCGCTCATCACAGGAGCATTTTTGTTCTGCTGCGGACGCAACACATGCAGCAGCTTTTCCGCCAGCTCAGGTGTTTCCAGGATCGCTTCCATCAGCACCAGGCAGCTGCGTGAATCCTTGTGCTTGGCCAAGTTAAGGAGTGCGCGGCTCACCGGCGGGTCGCGACGGAACCTTTCCGCGCCTTGAATCAGCCAGAGATCGAGCGTGTCTTCCGCGGCGCTCACGTCCGATATCAACTCATTGTGAAAACCTTCCGGATCGTCCACCAGATATCCGGGATGGACGTTGAAGAACTTAGCCAGCAGCAGACGCGTCTTGTTGGTCAGGTGCGGACGCGCGCCATTTTCAATCTGCGAGAGATAGCTCTGGCTGATCTTCATTTTGAGGTCGCGAGCGACGGCCTTTACAACTTCCTGCTGCGTCATCTCACGGCCAAAGCCGCGAAGATTGCCTTCCATCAGGCGAAGGTAGCGTAATTTTTCTCCAAGTTTCATATCGCTAATAGCAATAACAATATTTCAATTTGTGATATGCGTCAAGAGAAATTTTACCTTAGGTTTGGTGCAGGCATTTATTAGGATTAATGTTTTTAGAATCTTATACTTGCATCGTCTCAAAAACGCTGCTCGCTGCAGTGTCTGTAACGCTGTTGCTCGTTAAGACACTACCTTCCGTCAATTCAACCCACTTGAAAAGGACGTCAGAACAATGATCAAGACAGCACTGGCACTTATTATTGGGATTTTCGCACTCTCGACAAATTCGTACGCCACCAACCAATGGAACATCAATGCAACCTCGTGCGTTGCGGACGCGGGGACAATCCAGAAAAGCCTTTACCTAGGCACCGGCGGGACGGTTAAATTCGCAAGCGGCAAGACCGGCGACATCGTTCTATACTGCCCCGTTTCATTCAAGCTCCCGTTCACGCCGTCGATCATTGGCATGGTGTATTATGACGATTCGCCTGTGGCGGGCAATCACGTGACTGCGCAACTTATCAAGATGGCCATGGACACAGGCGCGATTACCAGCATCGTGACCATTGACTCGGATAAAGGGCCGGGAACCAGTCAAGGGAAGGCGAATCACGTGGCACACGAGTTCACTGACACGTACGATCCAACCAACTTTGCGTACTACATCCGTATCGACATCATCAGAAACTCGCTGACCGCGAATGAAACCCTGTATGGCGTGGCCTTGCAGGATTGAGAATCAGATCGGAACAGCGGAGATTGACTCTGCTGTCCGTTTGATCCGTGATATCCGTGGCAAGGTTTGGTTCCGATGATGCGATTTCCTTTGTGTTCCTCCGTGTCCTTTGTGGCTTAAATGCCTCAGAACGTAAACTTCACCGCCAATTGAATATCTCTCGAACCGCCGCCGCCGAGGAATGGATAGCCAATGGCAACGTCAGGAGTCGCGATCGTCGGCAGGAAGCCTGGCCCGACGGCGCGGCAGCCTGCAAAACTCGGATTCAGAGCGGGATTGCATTTGGGATCGCCCGGAACTGGAGCCACGGTGCCGTTGTTTTCCAGATTCACAAGGAAGTTGGGCAGGGTGGGGTTGGAGAAGTTGGGATGGTTGAAGAGATTAAAAATGTCGGCGCGGAACTGCATGTTGAGCCGCTCATTCAGCTTTGTATCTTTGGCAAGTGAAAAATCAAAGTTCTTGAAGTCAGGGCCAATGAAGGCGTTGCGGCCAAGGTTGCCGAAGTGCTGCGTGCCGGCAATGCAGGCGCCGGCGATAGGGTCCCAATCGCACGGAGCGGCGAAGGCACCAAGGTTCAGCAGCTTGCTGGGCCCGCCTGTCCCGGCAAAAGGATTACCAACGACATCCGGACGTTCAAAAAATTCATTTGTGTTGTTGTAGTCGGAGAAAGAATTCAAGTTATAGGGCTGTCCGCTGGAAAGACGCAGCAAGCCGTTGATGGACCAGCCGTTTGTGAATGACTTTGCCATTGCGGGATTGGGCAAGTCATAGCCAAACATCCATGTGAGGCGATGGCGCGCGTCAAAGTTGGAACTTCCCTTCTCCGCGCCGGGATTGAGGCTGTTATCAGGCTGCGCGGCGTTGGGAACAAAGTCCTCGCCGTCGCTGGCGTTGTCGATGGAGTGCGACCACGTCCAGCTAAGCTGCGAATTGAATCGGTGCAGGTTGCGCAGCTTCCAGGTGACTTGCAGGCTGTTGTAATGCGAACTTGAGGTTGATTCAAACTGATTAACGATGTTGAACGCGGGAAAAGGAAACGCGCCAGTGGCTGGATCGTGTTGATTAAGATCGCGGAAGCGGAACAGCTTTGTCCCAGCCGAGCCTACATAGCCAACCTGCAGCGCCATGGATTTGCCCAGAGCCTGCTCAATGTTCAGGTTGTAATTCTGGACATAAGGTGTGCGGATTTTAGGATCGACGGTCCACGCATCAGCGGTGGGCGCAAAGCCGGTAAAGATAGGAACGCCGGCCACAATGGTGGAAGCAACGTTTCCAGCGGAATTAATGGCCGATGCGCCAATGCCGTTGTAAGCTGGCCCGGGATTGAACGTGTTGAACGGAAAGTGGCCGATGAAAAAGTCCTGGGAGAACGCATCGTAGTAAAGGCCCCATCCCGCGCGAACCACTGTTTTTCCGCTCCCGTTAAGGTCATAAGCGGCGCTGAGGCGCGGAGCAAAGTTATTGAGGTCGCGCGGATACAGGCTGGACGGGCCTCCCGCCTGGCCGACGAGTTGCAGAGAATCCGTTGCGGGATTGAACAGGCTGAAGCGGTGGCCATCTTCATAGATCACGCCAAAATAATCCCAGCGCAGGCCGGCGTTGATGGTGAGCTTGCGGCTGAAGCGGAAGCTATCCTGCACATAGAAACCTGAATTATTCTGGTGAGTGGTGCGCTGCGAATCACCGGCAAATTGACTTCCACCATTGGTAATGTTGCCGGCAAGAAAATCTTCAAACGACGTAAATTTCAAACGCCCGCGATAGCCGAGATCGTAAAACTGGTTGACCGTAGTGCGGCGATACTCATAGCCAAACTTCAGATTATGTTTTCCGCTGTTGTAGCCGAGGTTGGTGAAGTATTGCCAATTGGTATCAAAACGATGTCGCGGAATGGAGTTGTTGCCGCCTAGGCCGCTGGTGCCGTCACTAAAGCTGATCTGCGGCAGGCCAAAATCCTGCGGGTTGGTGACGCCGGTATTCAGGCCGATGGTAGCAGGATTGAAGTTCTGGTCCTGCGGGAAGAAGCCTTCAGCAAAACGGTTCCAGCCGCCGCGAATCTCCAGCAGCATTTTTGGCGACAGCAAATGCGTGTATGAAAGCGAAAGCACCTGGACGCGCGTGGGCGTGACCGTATTGAAGCCGGGAACGGTTGTGCCGCCGCCCAGCGCCAGCGGGAAACTCTGGTCGCTATCGCCATAGAAATAGCGCGCGGTGAGAAGATCAGAACCTTCACCGTGGCCAAAGTGCTGGTCGATTTTGAAGATCAGGCTGTCCACGCGGTTGTTAAAAGGATCAGTAACCTGGACGGTGGCGTTGTCCGCGCCCGTATCACCCACGGCAGGCAGAGGAATGCTCCAGGGATTCCGTGACAGCAGGTTTGCGATGACGGGATT
>JASLFF010000352.1 GCA_030150795.1 Terriglobales bacterium
CCAGTGATTGTTGCCACATTCTTCAAGCGATCGATAAAGATTCGGTTGCCGGTGAGCAGGTTCTCGTACTCGTCCACCTTCTCGGGGAAACGGTCGAGGAACTTCTTTACCTTGTCGAAGAAGCCAAGAGGAGGATCGAGCGCCAGCCCGCCGATGCGGAAGTAAGAAGTCATCATGCGCTGGCCGCTAACCATTTCGTAAATTCGCAGCAGGTCTTCGCGCTCACGGAAGCAATAGAGAAAGACCGACATGGCGCCAATATCCATGGCGTGCGTGCCCAGCCAGACCAGGTGTGAGCTGATGCGCTGGAGCTCGGCCAGCATTACGCGCATCCACTGCGCCCGCGGTGGAATTTCTAACCCCAGCAGCTTCTCCACGGCCATCACGTAGCACAGGTTGTTGACCATGGGGCAGAGATAGTAAATGCGGTCCGTGAGCGGGACGATCTGCTGGTAAAACTTGGCTTCGCAGGTCTTTTCAATTCCGGTGTGTAGAAAGCCGATGTCCGGCATCATGCGGACAATGGTTTCGCCGTCAATCTCCAGCAGCAGGCGCAACACGCCGTGCGTGGATGGGTGCTGCGGACCCATGTTGAGGATCATTGTTTTGTCTTCAGTTGCGTCCAGCACCGGATTGGCGTTCAAGTGGCCCATTAACGATAGCCCTCCACCGGATAGTCCTTGCGCAGGGGATGGCCTTCCCAGTCTTCCGGCATCATGATGCGGCGCAGGTACGGATGGCCGAGGAAACGAATGCCAAAGAGATCGAAGAGTTCGCGCTCAAAGAAATTGGCTGACGGCCAAACCTGAACGATTGATTCCACAGAAGGCTCGTCGCCGGATAAATGGACTTTCAGCCGAACACGCTCTTTGCGTTTCATGGAAAGCAGGTGGTAAGCCAGTTCAAAGCGTGGTTCGCGCGGATAAAAGTCGGCGCAGGTCAGGTCAGACATGAAGTCGGTCAACCCCTGAGCCTTCAAGCGGGCGCATGCTTCGCGGATGGCTTCGCGAGCAACATAGATCGTAAGCTCATTGCGATCAAAACGAGCGCCTTCCACGGCGTCAGTGCGCCAAGCCAGCAGATCGGCCACAAAAGGGCGATCCTTCAATTGTTCGATATCGGTAATGGCCGGCGCGAGAGGCATTATTTAATCGTCCTCTCCGATGAATTCCAGTCCAGAATGCCTTTCTTCCATATATAGAAGAAGCCGACCAGGACCAGTCCGATGTAAACCATCATCTCCCAGAAGCCAAACATTTTGAGTTCGCGGGCAATAATGGCCCAGGGATAGAGGAAGACGGCTTCCACGTCAAACAGGATAAAGAGCATGCCGACCAGATAGAACCTGACGCTAAAGCGTTGCTGCGCGTCGCCCGTGGGCTCAATACCGCATTCATAGGCCGTGTTCTTGGCACGCGACCATTTGTGCTTGCCCAGCAGATGAGAAAGAGTAACCATGACCGTGGCCAGGGCAATGGCAACGATCACCTGAAACAGCAACGGAATATAATGAGCGAAGTAACTGTTCTCCGGCATGAAGGGCCTGTACAGAAAGAACAACGCAATCTGCCAAACATTCGAATGTAATTTCCATTCGCAACAGTGTCAAGGCCTTGACTTTGAACGGAGTTAATGATTTTTAAATGGCAGCCGGCAGGCACTGAGAATTGCCCTGCCTAATGGCAATATTTTGGGCGCTTTCCTCGATTTCTTATGACGATTTTCGGTTTTAACACAGATGTAAAGCTCGCTGACGTGGTGTACCACGTCCAGAGTGAGGCTCGGCAAAACGACCTGCTGTTGCAGACGCTGGTATTTGTGAAAGGGCAATGCGTGGGCAAGCAGGCATTTTCTTACGCACATGAGATTTCGCATCCTGGCTTCTCCACGGAAGCGATGCATGAATTGCTGAAGACACAGCACAAAGCGGTGATCGACGCCATCCAGCAAGGTCAGATGAATTCCGTGCTCGGGAGCGGAGCGGACGTGCAGGATGTTGGAGGCTCAGGACTTTCTTTGCAGTGGAAACTGGCCATCCCAGCGGATGACGCGCCAGACCTTCCCATAACTTTCCAGGTACTCGATTCAGGCAAGCCGGCAAGTGGAGCAGAGATCGTGGTGCGCGGCGTGATTACATCGGACGGGCTGGAGCTGGCGCGCGGTGTGGCTGACGATTCCGGCACGGCGGCGCTTTCCATCGCCCTGACTGAAGACGTTCTGAACCGCGGCGCGGTGATGGTGCAGGCCACGCACAACGGGAAATCGGTGACGCGGAAGTTACGGGTGAAGCGATAGTCGAATTGCTACTTGGGTAATTTGGTAACTGAGTAATTTGATCCAAAAATGCCTCTGGCCAAGGACTTCTTGCGGGCATTCGACGATCGATGGATTACTACATTTGAAGGGTGTGCGATCCCGCTGATACCCGATGATTTATTCTTACCGTTGTGCCAGACAAACCAGCCAAGCTGGAAGTTCCTGACTGCGACGCCATCGTTGTAGGCTCAGGCCCCAACGGGCTTGCGGCGGCGATCCGTCTGGCCCAACGAGGTAAGCGGGTCGTGGTATTGGAAGGCGCAAGCACTCCCGGCGGAGGCGTTCGTTCGGCGGAACTTACTCTGCCCGGCTTTGTCCACGATATTTGCTCTACTGTTTACGCCATGGTTGCTTGCTCACCTTTTCTCCGCGAGCTGCCGCTGGAAAAGCACGGATTGAATTGGGCTTTTCCGACTGTGCCTCTGGCCCATCCAGCGGATGGGCCA
>JASLFF010000380.1 GCA_030150795.1 Terriglobales bacterium
ATTGATACCGCACGGATTTCTTTGATGGTGAACGTTGCCAGATCTATGGATGAAGAGGACAAGGAATGGAAAAATACCAAAGACATACGGCGGCTTAAACCGGGAGAGAAGAACGTTACCAAATTAAGCGGGATTGGTGACGAAGCCTGGTTCGAGGGGAACGCTGAGAAGGGGAAGGTTGGCCTTGGCGGAATTCTGGCACGCAAGGGAAAAGCAGATTTCGCGTTGCAATCCGCAGTGCTTCAGTATCGGTCATCGCTGGAAAAGATGAAGGAGATCGCTGGCCGTATCGCTGGAAAGTTGCCGTAGATCCGGGCGTGTTAGGCGGTTTTGCGTTTTCGCCCACTGCCCAAATGTGCGAGCAAGCGTTGTCCCAGGCAGCCAAAGAGAAAAGCTAACGCCATCACGGCGCTGATGTGGCGCTCCCCGGAATGGAATGTGATGGAAGGCATGTATTCATAAGCGGCATAACCGCCCAACCCGGCAAGCGCACCGAACACGACCGGCGTAATGGTGATAAATAAACTGGAGGCCGCTGCTTCGCTTTTTCCGGCAATCAGCGAATGCACCGAGCTGACAGCAGAGCCGAGCAGGCCAAAGAGCAATACGGCGGCAACCATCGGTATGCGCCCGGGAAGGAAGAAGAACGGCGCTGATGCAATCGCACCCAGTCCGCAAGTGAGCAAAAGAGCGCGGAGCCTGTCGCCAACGATCCGTGCTTTAATGTGCAGCTGGCTGAAATCTTCATTGCGCAAGGCAATGGCGTCCGCCACATTTTCGGCGGAGAGCTGATCTTCAGGGCCGGAAAGCAGTCCCTCCATGGCTTGCGAGCGCCAGGAATTGATCTTCAATGATTCTTCCCGCAGAACGTGTGCGCGATTCGCGAGTTCGATCTGGTTCATTCCAAAGACGGCATAGCGCTGGGCGGCATGCAGGCCATGCCAGCCGCCTTCAATGTCGTCGCTTTCCAGGCAGCGCAACACGTTATTGAGTTGTTCATGGGCCGCGACAGCCCAGAAGTTGTCAGGACGTAAGCTGCGGCGTTCCAAAAAGCCCAGCTCAACGCGAAATGATTCGCATTCCCGCAACAGGCGCGAATGGGCGCGATGAGTTTCTATCGACAGGTTCTTGCCGATTTGCGGGTTCGCAGCCGCCGAAACATCGCTCGCCCTGGATGCAACGTGGCTTTGTGCGGCAACGGTAGCAACTGGTATTTCCGATTGTTTTGGAAGGCTTCCCACGCGGGAGAGCAGCGCTTTTTCCTGCGCGTGGGTCAACCGCTCAATTGCGGCAGGTACCTGGAGCCATAGCGCATCGCCAATCTGCTCATTGTTCCTGCTGCCCTTCTCCTCAACCAGCGTCATTTTCCAGAACAGGACGACTTTTGGCACGCCATTGTCAGAATAGCTAATCGTACCCAGGTAATTTCCGATGCGGCAGGAGCAGCCGGTTTCATCCTCCACTTCACGCATGGCCGCTTCCTGAAAGGACTCGCCATCTTTTACTTTGCCGCGAGGGAGCGTCCAATCCTGATGGCGTTTACGGTAAACCACCATCACTTCATCGCCGCGAGGAGTACTACGCTGCAGGATCCCGCCGGCGGCTTTGATGACCGGAGGATCTGCCGGAACAATGGGAGCAATGGATGTCGCCATAGGTTGAGTTCTGATTTTGGATTGTAAACCGTATCGGTAAAAATGAAAGGCCGATTTTTGGGTCAGGTAAGATCCGCGTCCGGCATCTTCATCCCCACAGTTTCCAACGGCGCAGCGTGATACTCCTGATAGCCGCGCAGAATCTTTCCCGGCGGTGCGGGACGGAGAAAATAGACGTATGGACGGGGCGGCTGAGCGTGCGCTTCGCGTTCCACCTCAAACCACTCGCCATCAATGCCAATGGTGACGCTGGCGTTCCATCCGGCCTTCACAGCGGAAGAGGCAATCCGTATGCGGCTGGCTGGAAGCCGTTCAACTGCATCCTCCACGGGAGGATCCATTCGTCTTTGGCTGATTGATCGTGATGTTGAATCAGATAGCTTAAAGAGAAGAACAACAACAAGGCTTGGGACAATTTCAGCAGTCACCAGGCTGCCAATGAAGCGAACAGCACCCTCAAAGGCAAGGTACAGAAGAAACGATGACAAAGGATGAAACAGGAATTCAAACACGACGAGAACGGTTACAACCGCTTCTCCGGTCGAATTCACCCCGTCCATATGAGGGGCCATCTCGTGGTAACGTGCAAGGAAGTAATGCTTGAACTGAACGATGAGAACTAACGTCGTTAGAACAAGCTGGCCCGCTCCACCCCACATTGCAGTTCGCAAGACTGTGAGTTGGGAACTGGGCCGCCAGGTCTTACGAACCTTTGCCGGGCAAAATGAAAGCAGGAAATCGCGCAAAAAGCTCTGCATGGGATATTGGTGATCTGGAGAGTACATGGGGACAGTTACCTTCGCAAGAAAATTGGTCTCGGTCCCTCAGCCATTGGTTCAAGATTCCTCTTAGCCCTCTCGCGGGGTTGCCCTAGTCCTATGGGATTAATGTGAGTTGCGGAATTGTGAAAAAACCGTGAAGTCTGAGCCAACTTGAGAGAGAAGAGCTGACTCAAAGCCATCTGAGAGGTGCGGTTCCCTTGAGACGAACGTTTCTGTTTTTTTTCAGCCCTCTACTTCTGGCCCTCACATTTGGATGCGGAGGTGTGAAAAATTCGTCTGTCACCCCTACGCCCACTCCAACTCCGGTAACACAGGCTGCAGTTATTAAAAACGTCGTCGTGGTAATCATGCAAAACAGGTCATTTGACCATCTTTTTGGCACTTTCCCGGGCGCCAACGGAATTCAACCTGGAGTTCCAGGCTTCACGCAGAAAACGTCAACGGGAGCCACCGTTACACCACAATTGCTGACGAACGTCTCCACTCCTGACCTGCCACACGCCCGCAGTGATTTTTTACGGGTGTGGGACAACGGTTTAATGGACAAATATGCATTTTTTAACGGTGTGACGTCCATGGGGCATTACGACAACACAACGCCTGGAGTCTCCACGCTGTGGAACTGGGCCCAGCAATTTGCTCTGGCTGATAATTTTTTCCCTTCGGCCATGGGTGATGCTCCCTCCAACCAGCTTTTATTGGTTGCGGCCGATGACAACAATGACCCGGGCACACTCCAGCCCTTTTTCCCGCCGTGCAACACTGAGGTAAAGGCGAGCACCGGCTATACCTTCCAGCATGTAGGGGATCAATTAGCAGCCAAAGGCTTGAATTGGGGATGGTACTCTGAAGACCTGGACAATTGCAGTTTTTACGTCCCTCAGGAAAACCCGTTTCAGTTCTTCACAGACTCACATAATTCCACAAGCATCAAGGATTTCTCTCATTTTGCCACCGATTTAAGCTCGGGAACCCTGCCCGCGGTTTCCTACATTCAGCCGGCGCCGTCCCATAGCATGCATCCGGGCAGCGGCCCTGTGGCCAATGGCATTACATGGCTTGATGGTTTTATTAAACAGATACAGGCAAGCCCCGTTTGGGCAAATGCCGCAATTGTCGTGATTTGGGATTCGAGCGGCGGCTGGTGGGACCATGTGCCCCCGCCACAGGTCGATGCCCAGGGTTATGGACCAAGGGTGCCGATGCTGGTGATCTCTCCATTCGCCAAGAAAAATTTCATTTCGCACGTTCAGATGGATGATGTTTCGATACTGAGATTCATTCAGGGCACGTTTGGGCTGGCGCCCTTGAACGCACGAAACCAGTTAGGCAACGACCTCAGCGACATGTTCCAGTGATTGATGTTTGCTGCAAACTGAATTTGGTAGGTAGGAGGGGCTGTGCTTTATGCGCGGCCCTGAGTCTTATCGGCAGGGCCCGATCCTGACGAGTAGAGGATTCACTTGGAAGGCGTTTCCTCGGCGATTCCAAGGTAGGCGCGGCGCACGAATTCATTATTCATGAGCATTTCCGTGGGGCCTTCCAAAGTGACGCGGCCGGTTTCCATCACGTAGCCGTAATGGGAAATTTGCAGCGTGTAATTTGCGTTTTGCCCAACAAGAAGAATGGTTACGCCCTGGCTTGCAATATTGGTGATGAACGTAAAAATCTCGTCAACCAGTTTGGGGGC
>JASLFF010000824.1 GCA_030150795.1 Terriglobales bacterium
GAAAACTCCCCCGCCGCCGCGCTGACGTCCAGCACAACTCCGCTCGCCGGCGCGACCAGGGAAACGCGGTCGCCGCCGGCTGAAAGATCAACGTTGAGTAATTCAAGGCGCTGCTGTGCGCGTGCCAACTCGGCGCGGGCCGCGTCAGCCAGCGCCCGTGCGTCAATGTAATCCTTTTCAGCCGCAGCGCCGTGCTCAAACAAGAGCTTCTGGCGGTCCATGGCGCGGATGGCGCGTTCCGCTTCAATTGTTGCTTTCACATAATCGGAGCGAGCGCTGGCAACATCGCTGCTATTCAAAATGCCGAGGGTCTGGCCGCGCCGGACGCGGTCACCGGGTTTTACGTTGAGCGCCAAAACGCGACCACTGGCGGGAGGGAAAATGCGCACGACCTTGGTCGGGTCCGCTTGGGCCTTCGCGGCGAGATCCAGCGTGTCTGGAATCGACTGCTCGACAACCTTTACGTATCTAACCGGATCGGCATTTGTCGGCAATTGTGAAGACGCTTGGGCGGGACTTTGGCCTGCACCGCCACAACCCGCAAGCAGGAGTGCAGGGCCTGCAAAGAACAGGAAACCCAGTCCAGGTTTTATTTGCATGACTTCTCTTGTTTTTCAAATTCGAGTGATAGCCCAGAAGCAAACGCATCAACAAAGAAGTGCCATTCGCTTCGGGCCAAGGTCCATAGCCAAGGCACGGCGGAGCACACGGTCTGGTTCCCACGTGCCAGCTTTAAAATTGAGAGCTAAGAGAAGAGAGGAGAGGAGGGGCCCGTGAAGAGAGGACGCCGCGTGCGCTAAGCTTCGACGGCGGAGTCGCCGGCATTGAAAGGAACGAATTACTCGAAGGCGGACGACCGTAAAGATGCACCGACAAAATCGAAATCTCAAATCCACGTTGCTGAGGAACCCAGAGCGGCAAGGAAAAAGGCTCATTCGAGGGCAATTGGACTTGCTCCGCCGTTCCTTGCGCTAGAGATGGATAGTCCTGGATCCTGCCCTCATGAAAGTCGCCATTTCCTTCATTGATCCAGACACGGACAGGCTTGTGCGTAAGGGCCTCTTCGACAACCAGGTCATTGTCGCCGTCGTGATCAATGTCCCACGCCCGTATGGTCAGAGCCTGGACAGTCGATTCAAAGCTGATCTCTGTATTCGGCCGGGCAGTGAAGTGGAGTTGGATCTTAACGTTGTTGTGAGTGCCGGTCCACGTCGAATTCAGAAGGATTGCGCCGTCGGCTTGGTTATCGCCATCCAGGTCAGCGGGGGCAAGAGTGTGACCCGACGATATTCCGAAAGTGGTTTGCGATAAAGCGCCTTTTAACCCGTCTTGTGCCCGCAAAAACGGCGCCAGACACAACACTGCGACTGCAATGAGGAGTTTGCGGCAATGAGAACGAGCATTCATCGGGAAGAAGTTTTGAGAATATAGCAAATCCGCCAAAAAAGGAACAAGAGCACGCCGGTAACCACGTGCTCGAGGCGAATATACCGCGACGGGCCACGGAATCATACGCACATTAACACAACCTTTATGAGATCCGCGCTGCTGTTCTGTTAGATTCTTGTTGCTTACAGTTGTCTTCAGAAAGCAAAACACCTCAATGTGAGTCCTTGCTTGAATAAGACCGAATACAGAACCCAGAACCCGCGACTCCTGTCATTGCGATACGGATCCCGTATGCGACTGATCGTTGGCGGAAGGCGTATGTTGCTTGCGGCTCTCCTCATCCTGCAGTGCCTATGGTTTGGAGCCCCAGCCAGCGCGCAAACCGAGAGCTCGCCCGATGAGGACCAGCCCAGCTTCATGAAGCTGCTTGCAGAACGCGGCAAGCACAATCTTGAAGACGAGAAATGGAACCTCTATGGGCAATTCACTTATATTTCGGGTTGGAAGCCATCGTTCACCGCGCTATACACAAACGCGGGTGGAAGCCCAAATTCTCTCCTCCCGATTCGTGAACGCAGCTTTACGGGAACGGCGACTCTCTATGGTGGTGTGCAGCCCTGGAAGGGCGCTGAAATATACGTCGTCCCCGAGCTTCTCTCGGAACGTCCGTTGTCGCAACTCAAAGGCCTGGGAGGCGCAATTCAGGATTTTGAGCTGCAAAAAAGTGGGGCTGAAACGCCCGAGGTGTACCTTTCGCGAGCTTACATTAAGCAGACTTTTGGGTTTGGCGGGCACAGTATTCAGAAAGAATCAGGCCAGCAACAATTAGGAAAGAGTTATGACAGCAGACGGTTGGTAATTACGGCCGGCAAGTTCAGCGTCCTGGATTTCCTGGATAAGAACGCGTTCGATATCGATCCCCGCCAGGGCTTCTATAGCATGGCCTTCATGACCTACGCCGCTTATGATTTTGCCGCCGATGCGCGCGGCTACTCGTGGGGAGCGGTTTCCGAACTGTATTGGGATTCGTGGGCATTCCGTTTTGGCCATATGACACCGCCCAAGAATCCCAATCAGTTGCCAATAGACTTCAGACTGTTCAAGTTCTTCGGCGACCAGATTGAATTCGAGCACGACCACCATTTTCATGGACGCGACGGCATGTTCCGGGTTCTTGGATACCGAAATCGGGAAAACATTGGCCGCTTCGACGATGCTATAGCCGCGTTAAAAGCCAACCCACTGCACAATGCGACGACGTGTGTGGGCTTCAATTATGGCTCAAACAATGCGAATGCCCCCGATCTTTGCTGGGCGCGAAAGCCGAACGAGGCAGACCGGTCCGTTGATGTATAGGCATCGACTTCTGTCTTACCATCGGAAATCATTGCGCGCGAAAATACGCCAATATCGTGGGCCACGTACTGCTGCCCGAAAACGCCGAGTCCGGTCTTCACGTTCGG
>JASLFF010000433.1 GCA_030150795.1 Terriglobales bacterium
GCAGACGAAAAAACGCGCCATCGCTTCCTGAACCACAAGCTGGTCTACAGCCATCCCGCCGGCGCCGACAGTCTGCGTGAGGCGATTGCTGAAATGCAGCAGGTCCCTGTAGAGACCGTGCAAATCGTGACCGGCGCCTCAGAAGCGATACTGGCCCTGATGTGGCTGGCCGCCGAGCCCGGCGCGAACGTAATCATCCCGCTGCCTGGCTTCACTACTTTCTCTGCGCTCCCGCAATCTCTAGGCCTGGAAACGCGCTTCTATCACGTGCGCCGCGAGAACGGCTTTCGCATCGACCCCGACGAGATCAAGCGGCTCGCCGACTCGAAGACCAAGCTTGTCCTGGTCAACAGCCCGCACAATCCAACGGGCGCGACCATCGGCGACGACGAAATGGAAGCGCTGCACGACTTCGCCGCCGGGCGCGGAATCCAGCTGGTAAGTGACGAGGTTTACCATCCGATTTACCACGGAAGGGAAACAAAATCGGCGGCGCGGCTGCCGCATGCCACAGTGATCGCCGATCTCTCGAAAGCATTTTCGATTCCCGGGGTGCGTACGGGATGGATGATCGAGCACGACGCCCAGCGCCGTCAGCAATATTGGACCGCGCGCGCCTACTTCTCGGTCTCGAACACCACCACTGGAGAAATTCTTTCGGAAATCGCCATCCGCAAACGTGACGTCGTGCTCGGCAAGGCCCAGGAAACCGCCTCCCGAAATCTCAAGCTCCTTGATCGCTTCATGGCGGACCATCGCGAGACGCTCGGCTGGATTCCGCCGCAAGGCGGCATGACTGCGTTCCCATGGTTGGTGAGCGAAGAGAACGCCCGCGCGTTCTGCCAAGCTGCCGCCAAGCGTGGAATTCTGCTGGCTCCCGGCGATTGCTTCGATACGCCCTCGCATTTACGCTTGGGCTTTGCCGCCGCTGGAGACAGCTTCTCCACGGCGCTCGACCGGTTAGGGACGTTCGTAAAGAGCTGGTCGGCCAAGATGGTTACAGCATGACGCTTACAGCATGATCGGAACATGCTGCGCTGTGATAACAGTTAGTTAATTGTTGTCATTTCCGATACTGATCGACGCGGACGCGGAAGGAACTATGTGTCTGCAAGCGCCGGTTCCCCGCTACAACAGCATTTCGCTCTTAAGCTTTTGATATCCGGCCTGGATTAGTCTGCGCAACTCTTCAAACCAGTCAGCGTTTGAGGTGGTGAAGTTAAAGCAAGCCTGTCCCTGCATTGTCTTCTTCAGCGACGGGGAAATTCGGTCCCCGAGGTCGGGAAACATATATAGAGCGGGAAGGTAGAAGCTGACGTAATTTTTCTTGATTTTGGCGCCCGCAAAGAACATGCGTCGGCCATTCATGCTGGAAGAATGAGTTTCCAGGTAGCAGTTTCCCGGTTTGTCGGTACGGATGGCTAATTCGGTCTCATAGGGTTTGAGCAACTGCCGCAAGACGGTGAAAACCGCATTGTGCCCTTCTACTCTGGCAGTCGCCGCCCCATTATTCTCAACAGCCATATCGGATTCCTGGACTGATAAATTGAAGGGCCCGCCGGTCCCATGAGTCCCAAAGTTCACACAAATCCGGCCAAATCAAACTGCGATCTTCAAAGGCTTGGCAGTTCGATTGTCCCTTGGTGCTTCCTTTCCTGAATGTGGTCCCACACAAGCTTATCGGCCACAAAACACGCCTGCTTTCGCGAGAGTGATGCGTCTTGCGACGAAGATTCAATGCGAATGGCGTACCGTTGTCCGCATTTGCCGCAGACAACGGTTTCCATAGGTGTCTCATTAGGAACGGGTTCCGCTGTCCCTCTCATACGCCTTGCTACGCTGGGTCTTACCAACGCGGTTCACGACGCTGACGCGGGCCGCGATCATTGCCGCCACGGTCATTGCCTCGCCCGCCGCCACGTCCGCCACCAAAGCCGCTACGCGGAGCTTGTGGGCGTGCTTCATTTACTGTAAGTGCACGTCCGCCGGAGTCTTTGCCGTTCAGCGCTGCCATTGCTTTTTCTGCTTCATCATCGTTGGGCATTTGGACGAAACCGAAACCGCGGGACCGGCCTGTGTCACGGTCGGTGGCGACCGATGCGCTGTCAATGGCTCCAAAAGGCTCAAACAGCGCTCTTAGTTCAGGTTCTGTCATGTGGAATGAGAAATTACCGACGTAAATCTTCTTCACTGCGACTCCTTGTCGTGATGCTAGGGTGGTGCTGTTCTCAGCAGAAATAGGCAGGACGAATGCGGGAAATGTCTATCTGAGTCGAGGACAACTGAACTGCTACTTAATACTACACCTTTGGGCGGAGCGCCGCCCAAAGTGTTTAAAAATCGTGGAAGCCGAATCCTTCAGGAATGCCTTCTTCGTTATAGGTAACGGTCAGGTCTTTGGGCTTTTCCGGAGCGTTGGGATCCGTCTCCTGGTCTTGTGTCTTGCGTTGCAGCTTGCGTTGGGCTTTTTCAGCCTGTTTCTCCTGCCGCTGCCGCTCTTTTTGGCGCTTTGCAAAGGTGGTTCGAGAGCTTCCAGCCATGAGCACTCCTGATCATTCAGATTTGTGTGAGGAGAGCCAAGCAGCCCGCCCTTTTCTCTATTGTACTTTATGCGCGCTCGTCACGCACAACAGAAAACAGTTTTGCCCATTTGAAGAGTCAACGCCAAGCGTTCCACTTTTCAAGTTTCTTCCATCCAGTCGCGAAAACAGCGTGTCATTGTCTCGCATCCTAAACTTCTAGAGTCCAGAATGAGGGGAGATTCGCGATGGCCAAAATTGCTGCTGATGTATTGATTGAGGGATTGATCGATTGGGGAGTCGATGTCATTTTCGGTCTGCCGGGCGATGGCATTAACGGCATCATGGAATCTTTGCGGACGCACCAGGAACAAATTCGTTTTGTTCAGGTACGTCATGAAGAAGCTGCCGCTTTTATGGCCTGCGCTTATGCCAAATTTACAGGGAAGCTCGGCGTGTGCCTCGCCACCTCTGGCCCGGGAGGCATTCATCTGCTCAACGGACTTTATGACGCCAAGCTTGATGGTGCTCCCGTCCTGGCCATTACCGGGTTGCCGTATCACGACCTGAATGACACGTTCACGCAGCAGGATGTCGCGCTGGACCGTCTTTTTATGGATGTGGCCGCTTACAACACGCGCGTAATGGGCCCAACTCATGTTGAAAACATTACCGAACTCGCTTGCCGCACGGCTACCGTGTATCACAAAGTGGCGCACATCGCTTTTCCTACCGACATTCAAGACATGAAGGCCGAACGCAAGACCGCTTCCAAGCGCAATATCAAGGGCCATGTGTCCCTGGTTCATGCCGATGGTGGACACTTTCCCAACGACTCCGACCTTCGCCGCGCTGCAAATGTGCTGAACGATGGGAAAAAGATTGCCATCCTTGCCGGACAAGGAGCCCTTCATGCGACAGACGTTTTGGAGCAAGCCGCGGAAAAACTCGGCGCGCCTATTGTAAAAGCGCTGCTTGGGAAAGCGGCTATTCCCGATGAGAGTCCTTACACGACTGGAGGCATTGGGCTTCTTGGCACCAAACCGTCGCAGGAAGCGCTGGAGAATTGCGACACACTCTTAATTGTCGGTTCGTCGTTTCCTTATATCGAATTCATGCCCAAGCCCGGTAAAGCCAGAGCGGTGCAAATAGATCTTGATCCGGTACGCATTGGATTGCGCTATGACGTTGAAGTCGGGTTGGTGGGTGACAGCCGCCGCACGCTTGAAGCGCTGCTGCCGCTGGTTAATCGCAATAAGGAACGCAGCTTCTTGGAGAAAGCGCAGAAGGGAATGAAAGACTGGTGGGAACTGATGAGCAAGCGCTCCACCAACATGGAAAAACCGATGAAGCCGCAAGTGATTGCCCATGAGTTAGGGAAGAGGTTGCGCAATGATGCAATCGTCAGCTCCGACAGTGGGACCATTACTACCTGGTGGGCTCGACATATTCTGGCCAGACGTGGGCAGATGTACTCTTGTTCCGGCACGCTGGCCACCATGGCCTGCGGCCTGCCTTATACGATATCTGCGCAGATCGCTCACCCGGACCGGCAATGCGTTGCGTTTGTGGGCGATGGCGGCTTCAGCATGTTGATGGCAGAGCTTGTTACCGCCGTGAAATACAAACTTCCGATCATTGTTGTAGTGATCAAAAACAATCCACTGGGGCAGATCAAGTGGGAGCAGATGGTTTTTCTCGGCAATCCGGAATATGGCGTTGATCTCGCTCCCATTGACTTCGTGAAATTTGCGGAGGCTTGCGGCGCTGTCGGCTTCCGCATTGACGATCCCAAAGAGTGCGGCGCGATTCTGGATAGCGCGTTGAGCGCTAACGCCGGCGGCCCGGTAGTGATTGAGGCAGTGGTCGATCCCTTTGAAGCCCCCATGCCGGCAAAAGTTACGTTTGAGCAGGCAGCCAAATTTACGGAGTCACTAGTGCGAGGCGAACCTAATCGCAAAAAAATTGTGGCTACACAGATTGCCGATAAAGTAAGAGAGTTGGTGTGAGACGGAAGTAAGCGGCTATTTAGAATAGGCGAAGCTGACCATAGCTTCGCCTTTTTGTTGTTCGCAATGACTCTTGAGTGCCCTACAGCAGGTAGCTTACTTTTTCTTGGGCACCTTGGCGCCCTTCTCGCGCGCTTCAGAAAGGCCGATGGCTATTGCCTGTTTCCGGCTCTTTACTGTTCCGCCTTTGCCACCTTTACCGGATTTGAGTGTGCCCCTTTTCCTTCGATGCATGGCGCTCTTTACTGACTTACCTGC
>JASLFF010000786.1 GCA_030150795.1 Terriglobales bacterium
GATCAGACGCCATACTTTTGCATGCGACGATAGAGCGCGCTTCGGCTCAAACCGAGCGCGTCTGCCGCATGGCTGATATTACCTGAATGGCGCGCCAGGGCTTTCTTGATCAACAGATTTTCAACTTCTTCCAGGCTCAGCTCTTCAATGCGTCCGGTGCCGGCCTTGTCGGTTTCCAGGCCAAGATCGCCGGCCTGAATGTGGTCGCTGGTGCTCATCAAAACCGCGCGCTCGGTGGCATGGTCCAGCTCTCGCACGTTTCCAGGCCATGGGTGGTCCAGCATTTTCTGCAACGCTGAAGGATCAAATCCCTTCACCGGCTTGCGATATCGCTGCGCATACAGCTTAAGGAAATGCGCCGCCAGCAGCGGGATATCTTCTTTGCGTTCACGCAGCGGCGGAATAGGAAGCTCAACAGTGTTCAAGCGGAAAAGCAAATCCGGACGGAAGCGGCCTTCAGCGCTTTCCAGCTTCAGGTCAGCGTTGGTGGCGGAAATTACGCGCACATCGACTTTATGCGTCTTCGACGAACCCACGCGCTCCATCTCGCCGGTTTCCAGCACACGCAGCAGCTTGGCTTGCTGCTTCATGGGGACGTTGGCGATCTCGTCGAGAAACAGCGTGCCGCGGTCAGCCAGTTCAAAGCGTCCGACTCGATCCGCGCGCGCGTCAGTAAACGCGCCTTTCACGTGGCCAAACAGCTCGCTTTCAAACGTGCCTTCCGGCAGGCCGCCTGTGTTGACGGTAATCATCGGGCGTCCACTGCGCGACGAAAGCGCATGCAGCGTCTGCGCCACAACTTCTTTGCCGGTGCCATGCTCGCCAGTAATCAGGACGTTGGCATCGCTCGGCCCGATGCGGCTCAGCAAAGTCAGCAGCGGCTCCATGGCCTTCGATTCTGCAATGAATACCGGGCGATTCTGCGCACGCAGCAAACTGTTTTCCGCTTCCAGCCGTTCCGCGCGCCGCATAATGCGGTACAGATCCACCTGCGTGCGAATAATGCTGAGCAGTCGATGGTTGTCCCAGGGCTTCTGGATGAAATCTCGCGCGCCGCGCCGCATCGCCTCGACGGCCAACTCTACGCTGCCCCACGCCGTCATCACCACGATTGGCAGTTTGCTATCCGCCTGCTGCACCTTAGAGAGCAGGTCAATACCTTCCTGGCCTGAGGTTGTGTCCCGTTGATAGTTTAGGTCCATCAGCATGATGTCGAATTCGTTGCTCTGCACCGCTTCCAGCGCGGAAGCCGGACTGCTGACGGTCTCCGTCGAAAAGCCTTCAGCCTTCAGCAGCAGACGTAGCGCTTCGCGAACGTCCGCCTGATCGTCGGCGATCAAAATGCGTACCGGCTCAGACCTGGTCGCTGTGGTGCTTATGAATTCCTGCGCTTTAGTCGACACCCAAATTCTCCTGCATGCAAAACTTCATTACTGAAACGTCGCTACTTCTCACGCCGTGGCGCTGCCCGGATGTACGGCGGAATCTTCCACAATCCATCCGTCTTTAAGTTGAATAATGCGGTTCCCAAACGCCGCGTTCGCCTCCGAGTGCGTGACCTGAATGATCGTAGTTCCCTGCTGATTCAATTTGCGGAACAGCTCCATAATTTCTTTGGCCTGGCCGGAATGCAGATTGCCGGTCGGCTCATCGGCCAGGATCAGTTTAGGATTTCCCGCCACAGCGCGCGCCACGCCCACCAACTGCTGCTGTCCGCCGGAAAGCTGGTTCGGATACAAATCTTTTTTGCCAACGATCTGGAAGCGATCAAGGATATCCGCCACCATGGACGCACGCTGCGCCCGCGGAATGTCGCGGTAAGAAAGCGGCACATCAATATTTTCCTGCACCGTAAGATTGTCCAGCAGGTGATAACTCTGGAACACAAAGCCAACAAACCGGCGGTTCAACTCCGCTCGTTTCTTGCGGTCTAGCTTGTGCACCAACTGCTCGGCAAAAACATATTCGCCGGCCCAGCCGTCATCCAGCATGCCAATAATGCTCAGCAGTGTGGTCTTCCCCGCGCCGGAAGGGCCCATGATGGTGACAAACTCGCCCTCTTTTATATCCACATTGATGCGGCGCAGCAGCCACACCGTGCCTGCGGGGCTCTTGATCGTTTTTTCAACGTTGCGAAGTTGAATCATGCGTCCTTTTATTAAACCGAAGAAAACTATTCTTTATTTTCTCATGACCACAAAGTGCCATCCTGATCAACCACCGCGGAGCCTACTCGTCGCGCAATGCGATCATCGGGTCCACTTTCGTTGCTCGGCGCGCCGGAATATAGCTGGCTACCAGCGTAATCGCCAGAAGCACCGCAATCACCAACAGCATGGAAACCGGATCTGTCCCTTTCAATCCAAACAGCATCGCAGAAAAAAGCCGGCTGGCCAGCACGGCTGATGGTATTCCGATCACCACTCCCAGCAGCACCAGCTTCCCTGCTTCCTGCAAAATCATTTTCAACACACTGCCGCGCTGCGCGCCCAACGCCATGCGCATGCCAATTTCGCGTGTCCGTCCCGCCACTGAATATGAGAGGATTCCGTACAATCCAATCGCCGCCAAAAGCAGCGCAAGGCCGGCAAACGTGCTGGAAAGCCGCGCAATAAGAATCTGGTCGCCAATGGATTTCTCAGTAAGCTCATTGAGCGACCGAATGTTATTCACGGGGATGTTCGCATCCAGGTACTTGAGCTGTTTGCGCACGGCCTCTGCCACGGCCACAGGGTTCCCTACCGTCCTTACCACAATGTTCACTACGGGAATCTGGCCAATTGATTGCGAAAGCGGTAGGTAGAACCTTCTGTCAATACTGCCCTTGAGCTTGTGGTCACGGGCATCTCGCGCAACTCCCACAATCTCTACCGGCCCCTTTGATCCCGGATCTTCAACAATGAATTTTCTGCCGATTGGGTTCGCCTGGCCAAAATAGAACCGCGCCATAGTCTCATTAATCACGGCGACTCTGGGCGATGTTGCAGTGTCTTGCAGCCCAATATCTCGCCCCAGAAGCATCGGAATTCCCACGCCGTGGAAATAGTTCGGGGCCACCTCGTCAAAGGCCGCCTGCAAGTCAGGATCGTTCTTTGATGTGTAGCCTTCCACCTTGATGCTGTTTCCGGATTCACTTCCGCTGAACAGACCGTTCTTTGAACTCGTCACGGCGCGGACTCCGGGCAGGCTGGCGATTTGCTCCGCTAGGTCGTTGGCAAAGCTGGCAGTCTTGGCAGTGTTATACCCAGCGGCCAACGGGTCTGTGGAGACCACCAGCAGATGCTCACGGTTATAACCCAGGTCCACATTGCGAATGTTTTGCAGGCTATGCACCAGCAGCCCGGCAACAAACAGCACCAGCAATGAAACCGCAACCTGTCCCGTGACTAGCAATTTTCCCCAGTTCCAGCCGGCATTGGCGCTTTCTCCATTTTGCGAGCCGGACTTTAGCGTAAGCGCCACGGCCACGCGGCGCGAACGCAACGCGGGTATCAGCCCAAAAAGTACGCCGGTAAGCACGCATACCGCAGCGGTAAAAAGGAACACCCGCAGATCGGGTGAAGCTTCCAGATCGTTATTTCCACTCAGCTTTAGCAGCGCGTTGGTGCCCCAATGCGCAAGCAACAGTCCCAACGCTCCGCCTGCAAAAGCCAGCAGGATGCTTTCCGTCAAGAGCTGGCGAACAATGCGGCCAGACGCGGCGCCTATCGCCACTCGAACGGCGAATTCCTTCCTGCGTGAAGAAGCTCGGGCCAGCAGCAAATTGGCCACGTTAACGCACGCAATCACCAGGACCAGCGCAACAATCACCATTAGCAGCAAGAGCGGTTGCTGGAAGTCGCCTCGCAGGTCAGAAAAACCGCCTCCGCCTGCGCTCACCGGGACCTTTGACGCCTTCAGGTTATCGATATCGTCTTTGCTGAGTTTTGCTTTGAGCGGCCCGTTTACCAATTGCTGAACCACCAAATTCACATTCGCAGCGGCTTGCGTCACCGTGACTCCGGGCTTTAGTCGGGCGATGACGTGCAACCAGCTCGCGTTGTAATCTTCCAACCATTTGCGGCCATTGATTATCTGCTCCTGCATTGTTACGGGTACCCAGAGATCTTGTGCGTCGCCTACCGTGTCGCCGTAAAATCCCGGCGGTGCAACGCCTATCACACCAAATGGATAGTTATTAATACGCAGGGTCTGGCCAACAATATTGGGGTTCTCGCCCAGCTTATTTTTCCAAAAGCCGTAACTCACCACGGCTACCGGATGGGCGTTTGGACCGGAG
>JASLFF010000599.1 GCA_030150795.1 Terriglobales bacterium
TCGGCATCGTGTTCCAGGAAAGCGCGCTGTTTGACTCTCTCAACGTGCGCGATAACGTGGCTTTCCGCCTGATGGAAGAACACCTTCCCGAAGCCGAGGTGGAAAAGCGAGTGCGCGAGTCCCTGAGTTTTGTGGAACTTGAGGCCGCCATTGATAAATTTCCCGCGGAGCTTTCCGGCGGCATGCGGCGCCGCGTCGGCATTGCCCGCGCCATTATCACGCAACCTGAAGTCCTGCTCTACGATTCGCCTACGGGCGGCCTTGACCCGATCACATCCACCACGATCATTGAGTTGATCATGAAACAGCGCGACGTTTTCAAAACCAGCGCGCTGATGGTCACGCATCGCCTGCAGGATGGTTTCACGCTCGCCACCCACTACTTTGATCCAGCCACCAGGCACATGAAACCTTCTGACGGAATGCCTTCGCAGGATGTCCGCACCAGCTTCATGATTCTGCGCGAAGGCAAAGCCGTATTTGAAGGTAGCGCCCATGAATTGGGCCAGGTGCAGGACCCATATATTAAGGAATATATTTCTTAGTTTTTAGCGTGGCCACTGAGAATTTACTTGCAGCAATGCATTCGCTTCCTCAAAGCGGCGGGCCATCTTCTCCCCGCTGCATTGCTGCTCCAGCAGCGTTTCCGCATCCCACTCACTGCGCGGGACGCCAAAGAAATCGCCGCCATAAACGTGCAAAGCGCCGGTCAATTTTGAAAGCGGATTGCTCACGGAATGGATAATGTCGCGCCCCAGCGGCTCAGCGTCTTTTTCGCGCAACGCCCGCGCACCCGCGGCCTCCACCAGTCCGTTGCTTCCCGGCACGCGCCGCCAAAAAATATTATCTTCGCGGCCCGTGTAGAGGCCGATGATGGCCCACATCTGATGGTTGTGCGGCAACAGGTTCATCCATGGCGCCCAGATCACGTTCAGGATGGTGAGATCTTCTGAGCGGTAGAGCGTTTGCATTTCTGCCCGTTGCGGCTCTCCGATTGCCTTGAGCACATCTCCCGGCGCGGATACCGCTCGCCGCACTACTTCCTGCACTGCCTTTTGCGGCATATCTGCCTGCAGGGCTGTGCGGCACTCGGCAACAAACTGGTCCAGCTCAAACATTCATTACTTCCCGGCTTTGGCTGCCGCCGCGGCCTGAGCGCGACGCGCGGCCAGCCTTTCCTGCAAACCTTTGATTCGTTTCTTCGCCGCCGGTTTTGACGTCAGCTTTTCCAGGTGCGAGAGAAACTCAGGATCGACCTGGTCTTTCCGGGCCTGGGCGATATAGTGGCCGAACTTCGCCCACAGGAAATAGGGTTCGCCATTGCATTCGAAGAACAGCTGTTCGTTCACCGTCCCGCGCAACACCAGGGCAGCAGCCATGTTCCAGAACGTCATTACCTGGCGAAACCAGGCGTTCGGTTCCGTGCCGTAGCCCGTCACCACGGCCTTGAATTCATCGTAATTCTGGGGCCAGAACTCTGAGACCACATATTTTCGCGCGGCCCGCATCACCGGCTCCCTGCGCAGATCGTAAATCTTGAGAATTAACTTTGCGTCTTCAGCTTTTGCTCTCGCCATAATTGCCTAGCTCCTCTGATTAAACCGCTTCTCTCTGTGTATCGTCGCTGCTCTTGCCTTGCGTCATCCACTCCGGCGTGGGGATTGACCGCGAGTAATCGCACTTCACCACCTCAGCCGCGGGCTTTACTTCTTCAGCAGCTGCGCCCTTCTTGCCCCGTGGCTTTTTCTTGGGCTTGGGTTGCTCTTCTTCATCCGCCGATTTTTTGCTGTTGTTCGGGCAGACAAGGAGCGATCCAGATTTCAAATGCTTTTCCAGCAGATACGGGCTCCCGCACTGCGGGCACGCCTCCGCCACAGGCTTGTATGCCGACGTAAAGTCGCAGTTAGGATAATTTGAGCACCCATAGAACGTGTTGCCGCGGCGTCGCGCCTTCTTTTCCACCAGCTCGCCATCCGCGCACTGCGGGCACTTTACGCCGATGAAATTCTGCTTGATGTATTTGCAATCAGGGTATCCGCTGCAGGAGATGAACTCGCCATAGCGCCCGTGGCGCAACACCAGATTGCGGCTGCACTTGGGGCAAAGTTCTTCCAGAGGCACGTCCGGCACGCGCTTGCCCTGGTCGAGCCGCCGCGTGGTCTTGCATTCCGGATAGCCGGTGCAGGCCATGAACTGGCCAAAGCGCCCGCGCTTCAACACCATCACGCGCCCGCAGTTCTCGCAATATTCATCCTGGCCGGTTTCAGGCATCTCAGCCGTATCGAACTCAGGCAGGTTGACCGGGTTTTCTTTGGTGAACGTGCAGCTTTCCGGATCATCCTTTTTATAGGCGCTGCAAGCATAGAACGAGCCGTGCTTGCCCCACTTGAGCACCAGCGGAGAGCCGCAACGCTCGCACTTCGCGTCTGTGGGCTTCTCCATCCGCTTCACGTTTTCCATGTGCTTTTCCGCGTAGCGGAGGTCCTTGGAAAACTTCTTATAGAAGCCGCCCAGCGCGTCTGTCCACTTCTCTTTGCCTTCCTCGATCTCGTCGAGTTCTTCTTCCAGCCGCGCCGTGTAAGCGGGATCAAAAATTTCTTCAAAGTTCTTGACCAGCAGATCAGTCACCACGAGTCCCGTCTCCGTGGGTATAAACTTTCCTCCGATCTTCTGCACGTACTGCCGCTCCTGGATGGTTGAAAGAATCGTCGAGTAGGTTGATGGTCGACCAATGCCGCGCTCTTCCAACTCTTTCACCAATGACGCTTCGTTGAATCGGGGCGGCGGTTCAGTGAAGTGCTGCTCCGGCTTCAGTTCGCGCAGCGTAAGCTTCTGGCCCACTTCCAGCGCGGGCAGCTTGTGCTTGAGCGCTTCATCTTCTTCGTCCTTGGCGTCCTTCGATTCTTCGTAAACTTTCAGGAAGCCTTCAAACTTAAGCACCGATCCGGTCACGCGGAAGGTGAACGATTCTGCTCCATTCTTGGCTTCAATATCGATGCTGGTCTGGTCGAAGACCGCAGGCGTCATCTGCGACGCGACAAAGCGCTGCCAGATCAGTTTGTAAACCTTGTACTCGTCCTCTTGAAGATACTTTTTGATCTCGTCCGGATGTCGCGCCACGGACGATGGCCG
>JASLFF010000615.1 GCA_030150795.1 Terriglobales bacterium
GAGCAAGGATGAAGGCCGCACCTGGGCCGACGTGTTCTACCTCATGCGGACCAGCACCGTCGACGGCCAGGAGTATGAGCTGAGGTTCAAGAGAAATCGCTAGCGCAGCTGCCGCAGAATGACTTGATTTGACGGGCGCGCAAATGCGCAAGCAGTCTGCAACTATGCGGTTGCGACGCGCGGCGTTTGTTTTTTCCTCCTAATCAGTTCCGCACTAGTTGATGCGAAGTTTCTGTCAGGATCTTCGCGCACCGGTCTGCGTGACTTTTTCCGCGGCTGGAGCTCTGGCCACTGAAACGCTTAAGGATGGCGAATTGGAAACTCGGCTCAGCGTCTCCGAAGTTGCCGGGCATTACACTGTTCCGCGCTGAGGCTGTTCAGGATGCAGCGCATGGTCATCGTGGACTCAATCACCGGCGGCGGTGCACGGCGGGCTTCGCTGCCAAAAAACTGAGGCCGGAACCTGACGTCCAGCCTCATGGAAAATAATTAAATCATCAGCTCAGAACGTGATTCTACCTCCAAACTGGATGATCCTGGGATCGTAGGTTGAGGTAACCTGGCCAAACGTTCCGCTGGAGATGTTGGTATCCGGCTCCAGAAATTCCGCGTGGTTAAAGATATTGAAAAACTCCGCGCGGATTTGCAGGGCTGTGTGTTCGGTAAGTTTTGTTGCCTTGGACAAAGCCATGTCAAAGTTTGTGCGTCCCGGGCCACGCAGAATATTTCTGCCCGAACCATAGCTGCCAGTGATTATCGAGGGATCAGGAGAGGTGAAATTACCGGTAAAGAACTGGTTGCCGGGCGCGCCGGGAGTTGCAGTGTGCGGGTCCTTATAGGTAATGGGTCCGGTCAGCGTGGCGAAAACAATCCCTGAATCGCCTGCACCGGAGGGGCCAGGAACAGTCCTTCTGGTGCTCAGGTTGGCGAGCACATCCAATGGGAAACCTGTGTGCCATTGAATAATCGGGAACAAGCTCCAGCCCTGGGTCAGGCGTTTCGGGCCGCCGGTCCAGGCGTGATCAAAGGGCAGGTCCCATCCGCCGCTGAAACTGACCTGCTGGCGGATGTCAAAATCAGAGGAAGTGCGAAACACGTTCCTCTGGAAGAACGGGACCTCAGAGTTTCGATTGCGGAAACCGGAGGAGTTATCAATGGAATGCGCCCACGTATAGGCCAAAGTGAAATACGTTGTCCCCAGAATTGGGGTTGCTGTGGGCTTTTTGGAAAGCTTCGTCTGGAGCGCATTGTAGTTGGCGTTGACGGCGTTCTCAAATTCAGGAGTGAAACTGAAACGCGCATCGTCGACCGTTCCGATCTCATTGAGAAAACGATGTGGCGCCGAGGTGAGCGTGGCTGGATCAAAGGCATTGATATCCACCAGCGTGGTCAGCTTACGCGACTGGCTGCCAACATACCCCACTTCCCAGGCAACATTCCTTGCCACTTCGCGCTGAATGTCAAGGTTGTATTGAACTGTGTATGGCGTCCGCAGATGTGGATCCACAAAAAAGACGCCACCCCCACCAAAGGGCAAAAAGCCGGCAGCGCCAAAGTCAATGTTCGGCGCGGGCGCCTTGGAGGGGAACGGATTAGGCGTGCCCGTTGTACCGAAAGGATCGGTCATGAAGCCGGTGGGGAAGGTGCAGTTTCCGGGAACACTGCAATCGTTGAACACGGGGCTGGTGAAGCCAAAGAATGGCGCTTGTCCATTGAATTGGAGATTGTCTTCGCCTTTCAGCACGTCGTAAAAAACGCCGCCGCCACCGCGGATGCTGGTTTTACCATCGCCCTTTGGGTCCCAGGCAAAGCCGACACGGGGGGCCCAATCGTTCTTGTCAGGAAAGTTCGATCCTGTGGGAGCGCCTTTATCGCCGGGAAAGAGCAGCGATAGTGGAGCGTTGACAAAGCGGGTGGATTGCGCTCCAGGGAGGATGCTGAACGACCTTCCCTGCGTATCAAGCTTGGGAGAGCTGTATTCATAACGCGTACCCAGCGTGAGCACAAGATTCTTGCGGACATGCCACTCATCCTGAGCAAAGAAATACGTGGACTTCTGCCGGATATTGGAAGGCGCACTGCCAAACTGGAAGTAGTCTTCCGGCATTCCCAGAAGAAAATTCGCGTAAGGATTGAACGCTCCATTAAATTCGTCGAAATCGAATTGGCCGTTCACGAAGAAATCAAAAAGAGTGTTGTTCTGGTAAGGAGTAAAGCTGCCGCCGAACTTCCAGTTGTGGCGTCCCTTGATCCAGCTAAGAGTTTCCGCATAGGAGAAAGTATTGTTGATGAGCTTGGTTGGTCCCTGAGGGCTGAATCCCGTTACCAGCCCTGATGAAAAGCCGAGCCGCGTTGGACCGGTGGATTGGTCAGGCGTGACTCCCACACCGAGTTGCGCGGGCGTGGGCAGCACAGTAGAAGGAACGGCCTGGTCCTGGGCATTGCGCTGCAAGGTGAAGTGGAATTCGCTGAGGAGGGTTGAGCTGAACGAGTGCGTGTAAGTGAGACTGGAAAAATAGTTGTGCGGAACGGTGGTGGTGGGAAAGCCCGGCCCCCCAGCCGGCAACGGCCGGGACTGATTAAAGCGCCTGCCCCCGATCGTGCCATTGAAGTGGTCTTTATCGGACATGTTGTAGTCCATGCGGGCCGTGAACTCATTAAAGTCGTCGATATTGCTGCCCTGGGCGTTCAAGGTGCCGGAGCAGAATGCATCACAAGCGCCAGGGACACCGTTACTTGGCGCGACGGCGATCAGGCCTTTGGCAATATAGTTTTTTGCTACCGCGTCAATGCGGGTGGGATCAATGATTCCCTGTGCGGCCAACGCGACGTTGGACTGGAAAAAAGGATTGTTCAGCAGGAAATTGGCAACGTTGGCATCCACCGTACCGCCGGGCCCGGCGTGGGAAAAATTGCCCGCGAGCATTTCCGGGGTAAAGGTACTGACCGCTACGCTGTGGCCGGCAGTCTGCTTCTGGCCCTGATAGCTGGTAAACCAGAACAACTTGTCTTTTTTGATCGGTCCGCCGACGGCGAAACCGTACTGATTGCGCTTGAGCGTGTCGCGCGGCAGGCCATTCTTATTGTTGAAATAGGTATTGGCGCTGAAAGCATCATTGCGATTGAATTCGAAAACGGAGCCATGCACAGAGTTGCTGCCGGATTTCGTAACCAGGCTCACGATTCCGCCGGAGTTGCGCCCGTATTCCGCCGTGTAATTGCTGGTAAGAATGCGGAACTCCTGCACCGCATCTGGATTTGGCGTGTAAACCACACCGTTGCTCAACAGATTATTGTCCACTCCGCCATCGAGAACAAACGTCACCGAATCCGCGCGCGATCCCGCAATGTTATATGTACCCGCGCCAGTGTCGTCATTATTGTGCGGAGTGACACCCGGCTCCAGCAAGGCCAGGTCCAGCACGTTGCGGCCGTTCAAGGGCAGGTCGACGATTGGGCGGCTGGTGACGGAAGCGCCCAAAGTTGGATTTACGACTTCCACCTGTGAAGCGTCGCCCGTGACTTCAACGGTTTCCGACTTCGCGCCCACTTTGAGCGTTACGTCGATGCGTTGCACCTGGTTGATTTCCAGCGTGTATGGCACCGTTTCCACGGTGGTGAACTTATCGCGTTCCACCTTGACCTTATAAGAGCCAATGGGAAGCTCCAGCACCTGGAAGGAACCGTCATGGTCGGTAACGGCTTTGCTTTCCACTCCTGTGGCGACATTGGTTACGGTAACGTTTGCGTCTGAAACAACCGCTCCTTGCGGGTCTTTGACTGTGCCGATGATGCGCGCACGCGCGCTCTGCGCCATCATTTGTGAACCAAGCGCGAGCAAGGAAATGGTGAGGTAAGCCAGGTTCCTGACTGACCTGAATGGCAGGTTATATGTATACATGTGGCTCCTTCTTTTTACATCCGTTCCCCTTACAACGAACCGCGACAGCGCCGCGGAAGGGCCGCCAAAAAGATGGCGGAAACGTTATCAGATATCGGCGAACTGAGCCACAAAATTCTAGGACGATCTTTTGAATGCCTTGATGGCCACCCTATTAAGCAAGCCGCGATTGTCCGGCCCAAAATGGGAAATTGCGTGATACGCTATGGCTGCTTCGCTACTTTGCCTATGACGCGCTTATCCCTGTGCCTCACATTTTTTGTCCTGGTAATCGCGGGCCCTGTATCGGCCCAGGTTTCGCCTACCTCATCCCAGGAACTTCTTAAACGCACCGAAAACGGCGATGCGCAGGCGCAGTTCGAGCTCGGACGCGCGTATGAAGATGGCAAAGGTGTGCCACAGGACGATGATCGCGCTGTGGAATGGTTCCGCAAATCCGCAGAGCAGGAGAACGCTCAGGCACAAAACAGCCTGGGCGTGATGTACGCGCAGGGCCGGGGCGTGCGAGGAGACAGGGAAGAAGCAATACGTTGGTACCGGAAGGCCGCGAAGCAGGGCCTGCCTGAAGCGATTTATAACATTGCCATCTCTTATTACAACGGAGAGGGTGTTGAAGCAAACCTCAACGATGCTGCCACGTGGATGATGGTGGCGTCACGCAAAGGCGATACCCAGGCCACGGAGGCACTGAAGCAAATCAGTCAGGAATTGCATCAGCGCATGGAGATCAGCAGATTCCAATTGGCGCAGCTTTATGACAAAGGCGACGAACTCCCGCAGGACCTGCCTGCGGCTGTGAGCTTATACAGAGAGCTTGCCGGGGAGAAGGACGAGATGTGGTATAACGACGGTTCGC
>JASLFF010000616.1 GCA_030150795.1 Terriglobales bacterium
AAAAAACCTGCTCACCACGGAAGCACGGAGACGCGGAAAAAACAGAAATAGACAATTGGTAGAACCGTAAATGAAAACCGAGTGAAAAGTAATACCGAGTCTGGCCAAGAGCCAATAGCTAAGAGCCAAAAGCCATTATTAAGGAAGCGAATTATGGGCAGTAACGGCAAACATCCTTCAAACATGATTACGGTGCTGGACGTGGGCAGCGCAAAGACGGTTGCGCTGATCTGTGAGGCCACTGACGCGGGCCTGAAATATCGCGGGCACGGAATGGCGGAAAGCCGAGGCTCGCGCAAAGGCATCATCGTTGAGCTGGATAAAGCGGTGCAGAGTATCCATAAAGCGGTGGAAGAAGCGGAGAAGGTGGGCGGTTGCCAGGTGGGGAACACCGTAATCTCCGTGGCAGGGTCGCATATTAAAGGAGTGACCAGCCGCGGCGGAGTGACGCTCGGCTCGCGCCCAAGAGACGTGACGCGGGAAGACATTCGCACCGCGGTGGAGAAAGCGCGGTCAGTAACACTGCCCGACGATCGTGAGGTGCTTCACCTGCTGCCGCAGGAATTCATTCTGGATGAACAGGCAGGCGTGCGTGATCCGGCGGGAATGATGGGCCGAAGGCTGGAAGTGAACCTGCACATGGTTACGGCTTCCGCCAGCGCGACGCAAAATGTGGTGACGGCGGCGAACCGCGCCGGCCTGCACGTCGACAACATGGTGTATGAAGCGTTGATGTCCGCTGATAGCACTTTGCGGGCCGACGAGAAAGAGTTGGGCGTTTGTCTTGCTGATATCGGCGCGGGATCGACCGACATGATTGTTTATTCCGACGGCATGGTGGCGCATACCGGCGTGGTGCCTGTAGGCGGAGACCATTTCACCAATGACGTGGCCGTGGGTCTGAGAACGCCGCTGGTCTCGGCGGAGAAAATCAAGAAGCAGTTTGGCCACACCATCAGCAGCCAAGTGGCGGAAGGCAACGAAATTGAAGTGCCGGCAGTGGGCGACAGGCCGTCGCGATTGATGCCGCAGCGATTTCTGGCAGAAATCCTCGAGCCGCGTGCGCAGGAGCTATGCGAACTGATGCGTGACCACTTGAAGCAGGCGGGCGTGATGGAGCTTTGCCCGGCGGGCGTGGTCCTTACGGGCGGCGGGTCGCGCATGACAGGACTGGCCGAAGTTTGCCAGAAGACACTCGACCGTCCAATCCGGCTGGCCGTTCCCGAGCCGCCGATCACGGATATGCCGGAAGCACTGGCAGAGCCGGAGTTTGCTACCGCAGTCGGGCTGGCGATGTATGCGCATCGGACGACGATGGCGAAGATGAATCCGGAACAGGGATTTGGCCACAAGCTGCGCGCGCTGCTGGCAAAGCTGGGAGCTTAGGAAGAATTTTCTGAAATCCCGAGCGGAGCGAGGGAGCCCTATAGCTGCTACGGAGTATCGGTAAGGAATGGCCGTGCAGTGCGAATGCTTTTAAGGGAATAGTGGTCCCTCACCCGCAAAAAGCGCGGGGTCGGGACTACAAGAAAAAGTTGGGTAAGTTGGGGGAGTCGGGCGTCACCAAAGAAAGAATGTTGGGGCGCAAAACTTAAACGCAACGCTGGAACGCAATTCTGGGTTTCCAGCAGAGGTGACGCAAGCGCGGGACCAAACGGATCAGGAGTGTGATGTATGAGCGATCAGCAAAAAAAAGCAGACGGTGAGGTAAGAATCCAATTCAATGAAGACCCACGTACCAACGCAAAGATCAAGGTGATCGGCGTGGGCGGCGGAGGCGGCAACGCGGTAAACCGGATGATCTGCGCCGGAGTTGAGGGCGTGGAGTTTGTTGTGGCCAATACGGATTTGCAGGCGCTGCAGATGTCGCGCGCGCCGGTAAAGATCCAGTTGGGCACCAAGCTCACCAACGGCCTGGGCGCTGGCGCAAACCCTGAAATGGGCCGCCGAGGCGCGCTGGAAGATGCCGACAAAATTATTGAAGCCCTGGAAGGCGCGGATATGGTGTTCGTGACCACGGGGCTGGGCGGCGGCACCGGTACAGGCGCCGCGCCGATCATTGCATCGCTGGCCAGCGAAATGGGCGCGCTGACCGTGGCGGTTGTCACCAAGCCGTTTGCGTTTGAAGGCCGGCGTCGTATGGCGCAGGCGGAGCGCGGCCTGGCCGAGTTGATTGACAGCATCGATACCACGATCGTGATTCCGAACGAAAAGCTGCTGGCGGTGGCGCAAAACGCCGGCTTCTTTGAGTCGTTCCGCATTGCCGACGATATTCTTCGCCAGGCAGTGCAGGGCATCTCTGACATCATCACGATTCCCGGCATCATCAACCGCGACTTTGCCGACGTAAAAACCATCATGGCAGGCATGGGCTATGCCGTGATGGGAACAGCAATCGCCAAGGGCGAGCGTCGCGCAACCGATGCGGCGCAGGCAGCGATTTCGTCTCCGCTGCTGGAAGCCGGCGCTATCGACGGAGCGAGAGGGATACTGATCAACATTACTGGCTCGTCGTCACTCAAGCTGGCGGAGGTCAATGAGGCTTCCACCATTATTCAGTCAGCCGCGCATGAGGATGCCAACATTATCTTTGGCGCCGTTCAAGACGAGAAAATGAAAGACGATCTAAAGATCACGGTGATTGCCACCGGCTTCAAGAATGACGTGCCGGCGCGCAAGGACCGCACTGTGAACGCGGCGCAAGCAGCCATCTCGACGGCCCGCACTGCGTCCGCTTATCAAGTGCAACAATCGGCCGCAGTTCCGCGAGTCGTAAACGCCACCCATATCCCCCACGTTCCTCATGGCTCCCCGATTATGGCTCAAGCGACTGCTGCCCACTCCGTCACGCCTACGCGCATGGTCACGCCGACGCGTGAAAGTCCGAACTTGGCCACCATGACCGAGTCTATCCGGACAGCCGTTGAGCAGGATGACCTAGACGTCCCGGCGTTTATCCGCAAGCGCGGAGAGATCAACTAACAGGTTCCGACCGGCAGAGCGTCAGTAGCCCAGCCGGTCGTAACTTCCTGCAAGTGCAACCATTTACCGTTGCTGCAAAACGCCGGGCGTCACGATCTTTCAACCGCTGTGCCGCAAGATTGGCGGCCCGACGAAATTAGCAATATTAATGGGCCTTTAAGGCAGAACCAACAGCAGGATCTTAGGGTTAATACTGGCAAGGACTTTTGTCCCCCGGCGGTGTTTACTCAATCAAAAACAACAGGCAGCCAAACTGAAAGAGAGTAGCTGCATCATTTCTATTTAAGAGAAAGGTACTACTTAAGGACTAGGAGAATTGATAGTTGCGCGCGATGTAAACTTTCCCTTACCATCGCTAAAGAGGTTCTGATTTCCGCTTTGGTCATTTTATTTTGACCCTCAATGTTTCTGGCCGATGGTTTACTGGCTGACCAGCGGGAAAACAGCGCGACAAAGAATTTTCCAGGGTATCCAGGTGGCAGTGATTCCAATGACATTTCGTCTTCGGCTCCTCGTCTTTTTTGTTTCCAGTCTCCTTCTCTCCAGCGCGTCGTTCGCACGCAGCTCAAGCACCAGCACTAGCACCAAATCCAAGGCCGGAGGAGAAGTCACTGAAAACGCCCGCGCACAAAAACGTATGGCGCGGTTGCGTCACAAGCGCGCTGCAAGAAGACATCTAGCGGCGACGAAGTCGACAGCTACGCGCGCCACCACTGCCGCTCGTTCCACCACTGCTGCTCGCTCCAACACCGCACGCGTAACTCGCGCAAAAGCATCAGCCAATGTCGCGACGCTAAAAACTGTCAGCCTGCATCGTCGCCGCCCTCGCCACCGCTGGGTTGAGCAGTTCACCGGCAACTCATTTTCTGACGACAATACCGACGGTGACATTGTTGAAGGTGAAGATCCCGTCGTGCGCCAGGCCGCTATCGATGCG
>JASLFF010000631.1 GCA_030150795.1 Terriglobales bacterium
GCTCACATTTTCTTTTGAGATGTTGGGCCGGCGTAGAAGTTCGATCAACACACGCGAGTGCTCATAGTCGCTCTTAAGATTATTGGCCGCGTTAAGGAATGCCGTGCGTGAAGCTTCGTCCCGCAGGTCATATTGCTTGCCCACGGTCATCAAAACGCGGGCCTTCTCATAGTCAGAATTGATCTGCTCGCCTGCCTGCTTGATGACCCGCTGTATTACGGCTGAAGATAGATTGGGCTGCTCCAGAAGCTTGCGGAAGTAAATACCGCGAACGTAGTCCGATTGCAAATTGCTGATTTCATCCAGGACTGCATTGGGGCCGCCTTTGGCCAGCAGCGCGGGAACGCGGGCATCAGCGGCAAAACCCGTGCTGCGTTCCAACGACAGAAGGAATTGTGAGAACCAGGCTTTTGCTTCGCCTTCAAATGGCTGCTGCTTCCCGTTGACCTTGTAAACATATTGCAGGCCGTTGGCGGATGGTGTGACTCTTACTTGCTTGAGCGTGTCATCCTGGCGGAGATTTACTTCAAACAGCCCGCCGGAAGAGATGCTCTGGATTTCCGTGGCTTCGGCATTGAATTTAACTTCGCCTTCAGCGCGCAGATCCAGGCTGCAGTTGTCGCCAGACCAATTGGCTGTCCAATGTTTGTTGCCATTGTTGGACTCCATGCTCATGTTGTGGAGTTTGGCGCGGGTACCGCAAACGCTGATATCGCCGCCCGGTACAGAAGGCACCGCCGGAACCGCTGGTACTGCCGGAACACCCGGCACTGCCGGTATAGCGGGAACAGCGGGGACAGCCGGCACACTGGTGCCTTGGACCATCGGCGGTTCTGGCGCTTCTGGTGCTTCGGCTGGTTCCGCCGGTTCTGGCGGCTCAGGTGCTTCAGGAGCTTCGGCCATTTCCGCTGGTTCCGCGGGCTCAGAGTCATTATCAAAAGAAGGCTTGGCTTCAGGCGCTGGTGATCCATTACTTGGCCTGGATGACTCTTGTGCGTGAGGTGCGGTTGCGGGAGTGGAAGCCGGACTCGGCTTAACTTTACTATCCTTGGAGGCAGGCGTGCTGCTCTGCGATGCAGGCCGCATTGCGGAAAGAGGTAGGACGATGCAAAGCGTGAGAGCAGCCAGGGCAAGCGCGCTTCTGCGGGAAACCGATCCACGCGGCAACGCAGGATTTAAGACAGCCAGTACGCGGCCTTCCAATTGCGATTTGCGCGCCATAGCCAACGCCGCTGCCAGCTCGGGTTCGCGCAATCCAGAAACAATATCCAGCAATTCATGTGCATAGTCTGATGCTTTGGTTCCCGCCGCGAGCACATGATCGTCACAGGCACGTTCGCGCTCCGCGCGCATTGCCCGGACCATGGTCCAAACCAGCGGATGAAACCAATAGACTGAAGCTGCCAGATTAGCCAGCGACTGCGTGAAAGCATCCAGCCGCTTGATGTGCGCCAGTTCATGGTTAAGGATTGCGGAGCGCCGCGTGTGAGACCACTCAGGATAATCGGGCGAAAGCACGATGCGCGGGAACAGGATGCCCGTTGTGATCGGCACTTCAATCTCGTCGCTCACCAGCAGCGCCACGTGGCGATCAATTTGCTGTTCGGCGCAAACTGCGCGCACCTGGGCGTTCCAGCCTGAATCAGTGAGCACGCTGGCGCGGCGTACCAAGGCCGCGAGTCGCATGGCGTTCAAGCGCCAGCGAGCGAGAAAGAAGAGGGTGCCGGCGACCCACAGGCCAAGCAGAAGTTTCGGAACGAATGCCGGGATCACGGCGGCTGAAGACGTTGCTGCAGCGGTTCTTTGAACGGGCGCGACTTCAGCGGAAGCTGGTGAGCTATTGAACGCAGCAGCGCCGGCGTTCACTCGCGCGGAAGGCTGAGTATTCAGTGGCCGTGCGGAGTGAGCCTCACGCTTACCTCGAGGGGTTGCAGGCGAGGTTCCGCGAGATACTGCGTCGAACTTGACGGTTGCTGTGGGGGCTTTGTGTACATTGATCGCTGAGGTCTTAATTGCGACTTGCTGTGTGACAGCTTGCCGCGTGGAAGGCCGACTACCGGGATATTCCGGGAACCCTTTTATATGCCACGCTGGCGCCAGCATCACGGAGAAGGGAAGCAAGAGCAGCGCGGCCAGCGCAAACGTACGTACCATGTGCTGCATGGCGGCGGAGCGACGCTTCAGGACCAGCGCCGCGCCCCAGGCGATTGTCAGCAGCAGTGTTGACTTCACCACCGTGTCCAGGATGATTGCGGATGAAGAAATAGAGTGCATGCTTATCGTCCCTCCTGCTGGGCCTTTTTGATCAATTGAGAAAGATACTGTTTGTCTTTGCTGGAGAGCGTGCTGTCAGACATTTCCAGCAGAGCAGCCACGGCCTGTTCCGGAGAGCCGCCGAAAAAAGTCGTTACCATGTGCTTCAGCGCATTGGCGCGGACCTGCCGTGTATCGTCGGCGGGGAGATAGACATACTTCAAGCCTTCCTGCTCGTGCCGCAAGTATCCTTTATCTTCCAGCAGGCCCAGCATGCCCCGCACCGCGGAATAGCTGGGTGGGTCCGTCAAATCGGCCAGCACCTCTGTTACAGAAGCCCGCCCGCGGCGGTAGATCACGTCCATAATCTGGCGTTCGCGCCGCCCCAGCTGAAGGTGTTTTTCGTTGCTCATGTCTCTCCTGATTCGAATGCCGCGTCTTCCGAAGTGCTAATGCACTAGCACATGCTAATACATTAGCAGCTATTGTCAAGAGGAAAAGCCAATATTTTTTAGACGAAATCGCAAGCATCTCGTCATGGGACAAAATGACTCCGCTTTGTGATGAGTGAACCAAGGCCAGCCGGAGAGATGATCCTCTGCTCCAGTTAAAATGAGTCCATCTTGCCAACGCGTTCTGATTTCGATCGCCTCTATGTCGTGCTGGTATCCACGCGCAATCCACTGAACATCGGCGCGGCTGGGCGGGCCATGAGCAATCTTGGGTTTCTGCATTTGCGCGTAGTGAATCCCTATGAAGCGTCGTTTCGAGAAGCCCGCTCCGCTGTGGGCGCAGCCCCTTTGCTGGCACGGGCGGAACAATACTCGAGCGTGGCGGAAGCGGTGGCCGATTGCTCACTGGTGATTGGCACGACTGCCGGCGCGAACAGGGAATTGCATCACCCGCTGCAATTGTTGCAAGAGGCTGCCCCGCTGATCCGTAAGAGGCTACGAGCGGGAGGACGCGTGGCATTGCTGTTTGGATCGGAAAAACGAGGCCTGTCGAACGACGACTTCAGCCATTGCCACTGGCTCATGCATATTCCCACGCGAGAAGAGCATACGTCAATGAATCTTGGGCAGGCGGTGGCGGTTTGTCTTTATGAGTTGGCACGCGGCGCGGCCAAGGCCGGTAATCGCATCAGGAGCAAAACGATTTCTAAAACAGAAAAGCTTCAGCCCGCGGCCGCAGGTAAGCTTGAGCGCATTACCACCATGCTGATCGATGCGCTTCGCGCCAGCGGCTACCTGGGTGAGCGCTCCATTGCGGCCAAAGAAGAAAAGGTCCGCCGGATGGTCCACCGCATGGAACTATCTTCAGCCGATGCCGAACTCTGGCTGGGCATGTTGCGCCAGATGCTCTGGAAAATGAAGCCGCCCGGCAATGGACAGTAAACTATCAAAGCTGCAAGAATTGTGTTGGGCCGGGCTGCAACGTGGGATATCATAGTCCTTCAATGTTGAAAGACCAATGAAGCTCCCCGCTACCACGTCCAAGCTGCTGGCTTTGCAGGAAGCAACGAATGCTGAATTGCGCCTGCGGCTAGCCGGGATTTTCCAGCGTTATCGCAAGCTGGCATCATGGGACGGAATGACAATCTCTTCACCGAGCACTGGACGCCCGAGGTTGCAGCGGCGGGCTACGACTTTGATGGATTTGAAATCAAGGGCGCCGATATTGTCTTGCACGGTGTTGAGAATGCATGCGGTTTTATCTACCGGATCAATATCGCGCTGCCGCTGGAACTCATCGACGATACGGATGCAATTGAAGCGCACTTCCAGCGCCAGTTGGCCGAGAGCAAAGCCGAATCAGAGCTTACTGCCACAACGTTCGGAACCGCAGATCCTACCCCACTTTAATTTCGCCTAAGATCTGAATATGGGGTAGTGGCTGGCAATGGCCATCATCAGCAACATGGGAAATGACAAAACGAAATTTGTCTGAGCTGCCAGTTGTGCCAGACGCGCCAGTTTTGCTGCTTCCGGCGGCATAGGTGTGCCGTCAGCGGCGCTGGCTTGTGTCCAGCGAATCAGTTTCTTCTGCATGCGCCAGACAATTCCCCAAACGTTCAACAACATGAACCAGCCCAGTCCTCCGCCAATGCCAATGGCCAGCAGTCGATTGCTCTCCCAGCCGTGGGCATTCAAAGCCAGATAAAGCCATGCCGCCGCTACCACCACAATGGCGATCAGAGTCCCGAACACTGGTTTTTTCTTCAATGCCTCAGCCGGTGACATGAGAAGACCCATTTCAATGGCGAAAGCCACTGTCCAAATGCCGAAGAATGTCCCGATGGCGCCGCCACCGCTGGCCTGCGCATTACGCGCGTCCGCGCCGACAATCATCATCCAGTACCATATGCCTGCGAACACAGTTACCACAGACGCCCAACGGAACCACCACAAAGCACGCGTCATAAGCAGAGGCACAACTTTCATGCGTGTGGGAGCGTCCAGCGCGGGCAGGAACTTTGCGTTGATCAGAACAAAGAAATAGAGCAGCCCCACCCACGTGATGCCTGCGGCAAAATGTATCCAGCGCAGCAAAAGCTGAATGTGGGGCGTTGAGCCTTCAGGAAAAACGATTTGAGGGGCGTACCAGGATGCAAAAAAGAAGCAATGCACGATTGCCTGTGTTCCTTTCGTGAAACGCTGTTCGCCCGGCAATTCTAATCGAGTGGAAGAAAGTTTTCAGCGGTCTTCTTCTTTCATGGACGTATTTTTCCCGTGAAGCTGCGGTGGAATGTGGCGAGGGCAACCGAGTGGCTGCCCTCGCTGGTTTTATTGTTTGGCTGCATTGAAGTTATCAAAGATGACAGTGCCCGGCGCGTTGGATTCCGCGACCGACGTTCCGGCCTTCATCTCAAACAGCACCGACCCAATGGGAATGGCCGTGGTGTTCCAGGGTTCGCTGCATTGTTGGGTAAAAGCTCCTGGCGCTCCGCTGTTGTTGGTGGCGGTTTCATACACGACATTGCCTGTGGTGGCGTCGTGGCGGATACGCAGGAACTGCTGCGAGACATTGTCATAAGCAGTGCTGCCGATCTGGGTCTTGGTGCCGCCTATTTTCTTCTCGCAAACCAGGCTGCCGGCCGATACGTAGAAGCGGTAGAAATTATTGCTGTCATTGCCTACAGCAAACATAGTGAATGCATTGCTATTGGCGGCTGCCGGCTGGACCAACTGCACGTAGGCAAAAGCTCCTGTGAAATCATATCGATTCAAAGAAGTAATTCCGTTATAGCTGGAACTGGTGGCGTTAGTAGGAAGTGGGCCGATCTGGAGTTGTCCGCTGGTTTCACTGACCTGGACCGAAGTGTTTTGCGATCCAGTAAAGAGGGTGTTAGACCATTTCGTGGTATCGATAGAAGACGAGCCGAAGTTGTCCGTCAACAGGACAGGTTTTTGCGCCAGGAAATTATCGAATATTACAGTATCCGGCGCATTGGGTTCCGCCACGGACGTTCCGGCCTTCATCTCAAACAGCACTGAATTCAGGGGAACGGCTGTGGTATTCCAGGCTTCGCTGCATTGCTGGGTGAAAGTTCCCGGCGCTCCGCTGTTGTTGGGAGCGGTTTCATAGACCACGTTCCCGGTGGTGCCGTCATGGCGAATGCGCAGGAACTGCTGTGCGACCGAATCATAAGCAGTGCTGCCGATCTGGGTCTTGGTGCCGCCAATTTTCTTTTCGCAGACCAGGTTGCCGCCTGAGACATAGAACCGGTAGAAATTATTCACGTCACTGCCTACGGCGAACATAGTGAACGCATTGCTGTTGGCTGCCGCGGCCTGCACCAGTTGCACGTAAGCAGAAGCGCCGGTGAAGTCAAAGGAAGCACGCGAAGTAATGCCGTTGTAACTTGAACTAGTGGCATTCGTGGGCAATGGGCCAATCTGGAGCTGTCCGCCGGTGTCGCTGACCTGCACCGAGGTGTTTTGCGAGCCGGTAAAGAGCGTGTTCGACCATTTAGAAGTATCGAGCGGATTTGAGCTGAAGTCGTCGGCCAGCAGTACGCCGCCGGGTGGCGGGTTGAAAAAGTCAGACATATCAGAAGCGCCGGCTGATGCGCCCGGATAAGTACCAATTCCCAATGCATCCAGCATGGTCCTCAAAGCATTTTCATGCTTGTAGGGCGTTCCGGAGGCCGTGTGCGGAACCACCTTGGGCCCGATGATAGCGGTGTAAATATTGCCGCAGCCGGTATTTGTCCCTGCGCCGCATTCGTCAAAGGTAACCAGCAGCATTCCGTCACCGCCCGGCTGAAAGTAGGACTGGGAGAGCATTGGGTCGAGGTTGTTCTGGAGAAATGAATCTGCCTGGGCCAGGGTGCCGTCGTGCGCATCGTCCAGTCCGTTGGGAACGATGATGGAAAAACGAGGCAGCGCATTGTTGGCCAGGTCTGTGGCAAATTGGGAAAAATCCACAATCTTGGAGGCTGACCCGTCCATGTTGCTGAGGATATCGCTATACCAGGTTGCACCATTGTGCCGGCGGTAGTAGTGAATTGTAGTGTTGTCGGGGCTGGTAGGGGTTCCTCCCGCCTGATTATAGGTTTCCGCATAAACCTTCCATGAGATCCCCGAGTTATTCATCTCGCGAAAGATGTTGTCATCCGTAATGGGGGAAGTGCACATATCGCCGGTGCAGCCGAAATCATGAGTGCCGGCTGGCAGGGGAGAGCAAACGCTGGCGTTATGACAGCTGCCTGACGCAAGCCAGAGATAATCTTTTAAGGAGCCGCCACCATCGGCGGAATAGTTTGTGGAGTAACCGTTAGCATTGCCCTTGGAAACCAGCCACGTCATACTGCTTACAACCTCACTAAAACTATGGTTCTCCTCAATCACAAGAACCACATGTTGCGACGCCGGAATCTGCGCAACCGCGGAGAGAGAAACGAACAACAGGCTTGTAAGGAGAATGGAAAAACCAAAACGGGCAATACCCATACGTATACAAGTGGCCGGCTGGACTGACATGGAGGGAAAACTCCTTAAAGATTGGGATTGAAGGCCTTACAGCAGCTCCCAGTGCTGAACAGCGTTTGGAGCGGGAGGAAGCAACTTCATCCGGCTACATTGCAGTTCCAGTGCCACTTCATATTGAACGATTTGTATTGCTTTTATGATTGGGACTGCATGCAGCTTCTTCAATCCTCAAAGCGGCTTGCCGTAATCTTCCTCGTCTCCGCGGTCAGAATAGCTGCTGATTCACTCCTCCCTATCTCTATAGGTAATACCAATAAGTGGTATAGTTATTGCCATTTTTGGCTATTAGGCTGCTCACTGCCGCAAGATGGCCAGATCAGAACACCCGCTGACCGTCCTCGGATAAGTCCGCTCCAGAAAAGTATCAACGTAGTAACTGATACGTTTTCATTCCGACAGTCACCGGTGTCTCTGCTTGACAGATATATAATATTTCGATAATTATGGAAATATGGAAATTAAGCTGCGAGCGGCCAATGAACAGAAAGTCTCACGCTATGCGGAAATGTTTTCAGCCATGGGAGCGGAGCCAAGGCTGCGCATTCTCAGGTTGCTGCTGGCGGCGCATCCGGAAGGAATGGTGGTAAATGAGATCGGCGAAGAACTGGAAATCGCGAACTCAACTCTTTCTCATCATTTGGACAAATTAAAGAATGAAGATCTGGTGGAAGTGCGACGCGAAGGCACGTTCCTGCGCTATTCGGCAAACACCAAAGCGCTGGCAGAGTTGCTGGGCTTTTTGTATGCCGAGTGCTGCACGCGCAACAAAGCAGTTGAGCCGCAACTTGTTACCTGCTGCAAATAATTTGGTCTTTTAGCAAGTTTTAGGAGAAACAAAAATGAGCGCACAGGATATTAGGGAAGTTGTAAAGGAGCGGTATGGCGCGGCAGCCCGTCGCGTGACTACAGGTGAGGGAAGCTCCTGCTGCGGCGCGTCCGCGCAGTGCGGCACGGACATTGACCCGATCACGCGCGACCTTTATGAGGCTTCACAGACCAGCATTTTGCCGGAAGAGGCAGTCAAAGCTTCGCTAGGATGCGGAAATCCTACGGCGTTGGCCGAACTCAAGCCGGGCGAGACGGTGCTGGATCTGGGCTCCGGCGGTGGGATTGATGTGCTGCTCTCCGCGCTGCGAGTGGGGCCTACCGGCAAAGCCTACGGCCTTGATATGACCGATGACATGCTGGCGCTGGCGCGTGAGAACCAGAAGAAATCAGGCGTTACCAATGTTGAATTTCTGCGCGGCGAAATTGAAAACATTCCGCTGCCGGCAGATTCAGTGGACGTGATCATTTCCAACTGCGTCATCAATCTTTCTGCCGATAAAGATCGCGTGCTCAGCGAGGCGTTCCGCGTGCTCAAGCCAGGTGGCCGTCTGGCGGTTTCAGACGTTGTGGTGCGCGGCGAGGTGCCGGAAGAGATCCAGAAGAGCTTGCTGTTATGGGTCGGCTGTATTGCCGGGGCATTGCGCGATGAAGATTACATGAGCAAATTGAAGGCTGCGGGCTTTGAATGCGTCAGCATTGAACCTACGCGCGTTTACCAGATTGAAGATGCCAGAGCATTCCTAACCGGGCAGGGCATGGATGTGGACGCGATCGCGCCGCTCGTAGATGGCAAGTTTATGAGTGCCTTCATCCGCGCCAGCAAACCGGCGTTCGGGACAATCCTGAAGCAAAGCCTGGTACTCAACGTCTTGAAATGCTGCTAATCAGCCGATAAACCCCTCTCATCAAAACCGGCCTGTGACAAAACTAGTGGGCGCATGGCGCAACTGCCTGTGCCAAGTTGTCACAGGGCCTTCCTTTATCCAGAACCGCCTCTGTATTTTCATCAGCTTACGCGGATCAACCTTTGGTCTTGGTCTTGCACTAAGAAT
>JASLFF010000633.1 GCA_030150795.1 Terriglobales bacterium
GCTATTACTTTGGGCCGATTAGCCGGAGCATTCGCCGCAGTGGTCTCATGCGAAGGCGGTTCATGCAAGGTATCTTCAAAGCCAAAAGGCGTCTTCTTATTTCCGGAAGATTTTTCCCTGTTGGACGCCTCGGTCGTCTCAGTCCGCTTTGCAGTGCTTGAATTGCTGGCGGCGACAGAAGGATTGGCGGTCGAGCGCGAATTAGTTCTGGTGGATGCCACCACGGTGCTAGAAGACGGCTTGCCGGTGTCCGGGTTTGGCGGCGCGTCCAAGGCCGCAGCGCTGGCCTGATAGCGCTGCCAGCCCTCAGCTTTTCCGCCGTCTTTTACATAGGCTCGCCATGCGTAATTGGTGATCTCCTGCCCCTGCGGCGTTCCTGCGGTCAGATTGGCAGCGCGCGCCAGATACCAGTAGCCGCGATACTGATCGCGGTTTTTTCCGTTCAACAGGACCAGCCCCATGCCATAAACCCACTGAGCATTGTTGGGATCGCTGGTGACTGCTTGTTCTAAAGCCATCCGCGCCTGCGGATAATCTTCCATCGCCAGATAACTCAAACCAACAGCCCCGTTGAGCATGATGGCCACTTGCTGCTTGAGCATTTGAAAGTTTCTATCCAGCATGCCTTCAGGCTTGGGCAACTGACCAAGGCTGCTCATGGCTGCATTCAACTGTGCCAGCCTGTTCGCTGCCGCACCTTTATCGCGGGAAGCGGAAGACATATCCTGGTTGAGTGCGGCCACGGCTATGGGATTGCCGGGCGAGATGGCCAACAATTCTTTTGCTCTCTGCGTGCTCTGTGACTGATGCCCTAAACGGAGATGGTCCCAGACAAGAAATTCCAGCGCGTCAGTTTTCAACTTGCTCCCACCGGCCATCGAGAGATACCGATCCATGGCCGTAATGCGCTCTGAGATGGTTGACTGCTTGATGGCATCAGCATAGGCGCTAAGACTGCTTCCGGCAGATTGGGCCTGCGCAGCGCAGGAAGATCGAGCAAGCGCAAGAACCAGAATGAGCAAGAGGCTGAATGAGACCCGCGGCAGCAATTTCAGCCACTCTGGAAAGGCAGAGTTGTATCCGGAATTTGTGCTCTGCGACATGAGGCCTTCTCGGAATGGTGGTTTATCTGCTGTTTTGGATGCTTCTAGCTATGCTGCTGCTGGCCGGAAACTCACCTTAAACGTGGGATTAGGTAGAGAAAAAGTGCCAGCAAAGAAAAAGGACAGGGAGTGTTCCCTGCCCTTTAAAGTTCGATTTTTTAGACGTTGCTTAGCACGCGCTCGCGCGTTTCCGCGTCCTGCCGCTCTTCCTGGCGCGAGCCAGGCAGAGCGACCTCAAGCACTTCTTCAATCGTACTGACGAAGTGCACGTTCAGTCCTTCCAGTTGTTCCGGCGTCAAGTCTTCTTCCACGTTCATGCGATTGTCCGCGGGGAAGAGAATGTCTTTCACCCCAGCGCGCTTTGCGGCCAGGAATTTTTCCTTCACTCCGCCTATCGGCAGAACATTACCGCTCAGCGTCAACTCACCAGTCATGCCCGTCAGCGGGCGCACCGGCGTGTCTTTTAAGAGTGAAACCAGCGCAGTGGCCATCGTTACACCTGCAGAGGGACCATCTTTGGGGATGGCGCCCGCAGGCACGTGGATGTGAATGTCATGGTCCTTGAAAAACTCTTCTGGGATCGCGAGTTTGTCTGCGTTCGACCGCACCCATGTCAAAGCTGCCTGCATGGACTCCTGCATCACCTGGCCGATCTGTCCGGTCATGGTAAAACCGCCCTTGCCCTTCATCTTGTTGGCTTCGATGAAAAGAATGTCGCCGCCCGCGGGCGTCCATGCCAAGCCCACGGCCACGCCGGGACGCTTGGTGCGCTCGGCAATTTCCGTATCGATGCGGATCTTAATGCCGCCCAGAAATTCCTGGACTGTCTGCGTGGTCACAACCAGCTTTTCGGTGTGCCCTTCAGCAATGCGGCGCGCCTGTTTGCGGCACATGGTGCCGATATTCCGCTCCAGGTTGCGCACTCCGGCTTCACGCGTGTAATGCCGGCTGATGAAACGGACGGCCTCTTCCGGAATCTCAATCTGGTCTTTCGTCAGGCCGTTTTCTTCAATCTGCTTGGGAATCAGATAGCGCTCCGCGATGTGCGCCTTATCGTCTTCGGTGTAACCCTGAAGTTCAATAATTTCCATACGATCGCGCAGCGGTTCGGGAATCGTATCGAGCATGTTGGCCGTGCAGATGAACAACACTTTCGAGAGGTCAAATGGCACGTCCAGGTAGTTATCGCGGAACGTGGAGTTCTGTTCCGGATCAAGCGTTTCCAGCAGCGCCGATGAAGGATCGCCACGGAAATCGCGTCCGAGTTTGTCTACTTCGTCCAGCACAAAGACCGGATCGTTGGTCTCCGCGCGGCGCAGGCCCTGCATGATCTGTCCGGGCAAAGCGCCAATGTATGTACGGCGATGGCCACGAATTTCCGCTTCATCATGCACGCCGCCCAGTGAGAGGCGCACAAATTTCCGCTCCAGCGCGCGCGCAATGCTGCGCCCGAGCGAAGTCTTTCCCACGCCGGGAGGTCCCACAAAGCAGAGGATTGGGCCTTTCATGCTCGGCTTCAACCGGCGCACGGAGAGGTAATCCAGAATGCGGTCTTTTACTTTCTTGAGATCGTAGTGGTCTGCGTCCAGCACCTCGGCCGCTTTCTTGATGTCCACCACAACGCCGCTCGACTTGGCCCACGGCAAAACCGCCAGCCACTCAATGTAATTGCGCGTCACGGAATAGTCCGCCGCCATGGGAGACATGCGGGCCAACCGGTTCAGTTCCTTGGTGGCTTCCTTCTTTACTTCTTCAGGCATTCCCGCAGCTTCAATCTTCTGCCGCAGGTCATCCACATCGCGCTGGGTTTCATCCTGCTCGCCCAGTTCTTTCTGGATGGCCTTCATCTGCTCGCGCAAATAATATTCGCGCTGCGACTGCTGCACCTGGTCCTGAACTTCATTCTGGATCTTGTTGCGCAGCTGCTGTACTTCCAGCTCTTTGGCTAGATGATGGTTAATTGCCTGCAGCCGGTGGCTAACGTCCGGCGTTTCCAGGATTTCCTGTTTGTCTTTGGTTGATAGAAATGGCAGCGACGAGGCGACAAAGTCCACCAGCCTACCTGGCTCTTCAATGTTGATGGCCACGGTCTGTAGTTCGTCGGACAACGTCGGCGATCCAGCCACGATCTGCTGGAACAAAGTCAAAACATTGCGCTGCAACGCCTCGACTTCCGGCGACGATTCCGGTTCCGCGTCAGGAATCGGCTCAACGTTGGCACGGAGGAACGGCGTAAGCTGGGTAAAGTCCTGCAGTTTGCCGCGCGTCAGGCCTTCAGTAAAAACAAATAGGCTCTGGTTCGGCATCTTGACCACTTTATGGACTGTGGCCAGGGTTCCAATGGCATATAAATCAGTAGGTTGCGGTGCATCGACGCGGGCTTCACGCTGGGCCACCACCAGGATGGTCTTTTCTTCCCCTAGCGAATTGATCAGCTGAATAGAGCTCTCGCGCCCTACCGTGAGCGGCAGGACTGCATGCGGGAACAGTACCGTGTCACGAACCGGCAGGACCGGTATGCTCTTTTGCTGCTCTTCACTTAATGTTGGGCGCTGATCGGGCGTCACCGCGATAGGTTCAATATTGCTTGTTGTTTTTATTTCAGACGCCATAAATTTATCCTTGATATAAGTACGCTCACATTTGATGATCGCACTATTCGAAAAGATGCAGTCAGGGCACTAAAGAGACGAATTGTACCATTGTTTTCTGTGGCTTATTGTGACTTATGTCACTTCGCCCGATACTGTACAACCTTGCTTTTTGCGTCACGGAAGCGCCCAGAAAGGACACAGGGAGTTGAAGACCGGCTCCCTACTTCGCGCTCGAGTAAACCCCCAGCACCTTGACGACACCAGCAATCTCTTCCAAATGCTTGAGAGCCAGCTTCATGGCCGGCTCCTCGCCGCACATCACGTCCACATAAAAACGATACTCCCACGGCTTGCCGCGCACCGGGCGCGACTCAATCTTGCTCAGATCCAAATCGCGCAGGGCAAAAACGCTCAAGGCCTTGAACAGCGCTCCGGAGACGTTCTTAAGTGAGAACACCAGGGAGGTCTTATTGGCCCCCGCCCCGGCTCTTTTCTTCTTGTCGATCAGGAAGAAGCGCGTGAAGTTCTGCTTGTTGTCCTCCAGGCCGGACATCAGCACTTTGCCGCCATACTCCTTGGCCGCCTGGCTGCTTGCGATGCCCGCTGTATCGCGCAGTCCTTCCGCCATGATGTGCTTGACGCTGCCCGCCGTGTCATAGAAAGGAACGGCCGCCACTCTCCGATGCTTGCGGAAAAAATTTCGGCACTGGTCCAGCGCTACGGGATGCGAAAGCACCTGGCGAATGTCTTTGAGCTTTACGCCCTGCGCGGCAATCAGGTTGTGCGCGATCCGCAACCGCATTTCCGCATGGATGAAAACATCGCGTTCCAGAAGCAGATCAAGATGCTCGCCCACGGGCCCCGCCAGCGTGTTCTCCACGGGGATGACTGCGGCAGCGGCACGGCGCGAATCCAGCGCGTCAAAAACCTGAACTGACGTGGCGCACGCCCGCACCTCAGCGCCGCGCACAAGCTGCAACGCCGCCTGATGGCTGAATGCTCCCCGCTCGCCCTGGATGGCAACCTTCATCCGCACCTACCCTCCCCCCTCCCCCCTCAATTAGGATTCTAAAGTACTTACACAATTCAACCCCGGGGATGTACATTCGCAACCCCGGTTTCTTCGGCTCCTAATTCTTGCTCAAATCGATCTTTAGGGCCCCCTTTGTGTTCCTTCGTGTCCTTCGTGGTTCAAGGTTTTGGGGTTTCCTGATCAGCGTCATCAGCGTGAATCAGCGGTAAGGTTTTTGCCTTCCCGATTCCGGCGATGACCCGCGATTACGTGCGATGTCGGCGATCTAACAGTGGCCCAAATCGACCTATGTTACTTCACTTTTTGTTTGCTGTCAAGACTTTTGTTCATTGGGCCTGAAATTTGTAAAAGGTCGGCGAACTCGCAATTTGAAAGCCGCCGATTTCGCATCGGCGGCTGCGTGTGCTCAGGAATTCCAAATCTCTACTTCGCGCTCCTCCGGGCCGCTCGCCGTTGCGGCGGAATGCCTCTCTCCGGCTTCTCCTCCGGTATTGGATCGGAGAGGTGGTGTAGCGGTTTGTCTCCCGCGGAA
>JASLFF010000709.1 GCA_030150795.1 Terriglobales bacterium
GCCATAAGCTCTTCATCGGACATCGAATTGGCCTTCGGAGGCGGCAGGCGGATATTTGTCCTTTCAAGGATGATTACTGAGTGCTGGGGGAAAGGTTCCCATTGATTTCTGTCGCTTCGCTCCCACCCGCCGGAGATTCTCTTCCTCTTTGATCATTTATGCGCCTGAAGCACGCCGCTCGGCGCGCGGGTCGGCCTCGCGGTGGTTTCCCGCCTAAGAGCCTTTACATACTGTCGCCTCTCCATTTCTAATATTCGGTTACGTCCTTACAAGGAGAGACGAATGGTGACTCGTGCAGCGTTGATTCTACTGTGTTTGGGCCTTGCCGCTGGAGCGCAAAGCAAGCCGAAAACTCCAGCTACCGGAACTGCCTCCCAGACGGGAGCGAAGACCGCCGGCAAAGCCGCGCCGGCTAAGGCGTCCCCCACAGCCATCATCCATACTTCCGCAGGAGACCTGAAGTGCACGCTTTTTTCAGAGAAAGAACCCAAAGCCGTAGCAAATTTCATCGGGCTATCCAAGGGTACAAAACCCTGGCAGGACCCGGCCACCGGCAAGACGGTGCATGGCAAGCCTTTGTATGACGGTGTTATCTTCCACCGTACCATTCCGGAGTTCATGATCCAGGCTGGCGATCCTACCGGCACAGGCTCGGGCGACGTAGGTTTTGAGATAACCGACGTGCTTAGCCCGGATTTATTGTTCGATCAGCCAGGACGCCTTGCGTATGCCAACAGAGGAGGGTTGCCGTCCACCAGTTCATCACAGTTCTTCATTACAGAAAAAGCTGTTCCATCTCTTAATCCTTGTCTCGACGAAGGCGGATGCCCTCAGCTGGGACGAGCCAAGGGCACAGGCTACATCATCTTTGGCCAGTGCGATGAAAATACCGTGGAACTGGTAAAGAAGGTCGCCCGCATGCCCTGCACCGCCGGACCGTGCGTCGCACGCAGCAACGAACGTCCACAGAGCCCGGTGAAGATCACGCACATTGAAATCCAGGGCGCGGGCAGCACGGCGGCAAAGCCAGCAGCGAAGAAGTCGACGGGAACAAAAGCTACGGCAGCACCCAAGAAATAAGCAGATCCAAGTCAGAGCAGAAGATTTTATTGAGAGGAATAATTCATGGCACGCCAACCTGGCACGTACGCGATTTTCGATACTACTGAAGGCAAGATTGTTTGCCGTCTTTTTGAAAAAGAAGCGCCCATTACCACCAAGAACTTTACCGACCTTGCTGAAGGTAAACGAAGCTGGAAAGACAGCGTGAGTGGCAAGAGTGGCGATGGCCCACTTTACAGCGGCACAATCTTTCATCGGGTGATTCCAGATTTTATGATTCAGGGCGGTGATCCCAGCGGCACCGGCATGGGCGGCCCCGGCTATAAATTCGGAGACGAAACCAAAGGCTCGCCTTACAAGTTCGATAAAGCAGGCAAGCTAGCCATGGCGAATGCCGGTCCCGGAACCAATGGCAGCCAGTTTTTTATCACCGTTGCCGCCACACCCTGGCTCACGGGCAATCACACGATCTTCGGTGAGGTGGTGGAAGGTCAGGATGTTGCAGACAAAATTTCCAAAGTAAAGAAAGGTGCGCAGGACAAGCCCGTGACGCCGGTGGTGATTAACTCCATTACGATTGAGCGCGCCGCATAAACCGCAGGCCGGATAATCCGGTGAAGATCGGCATTTTTGTCGGTGGCACTTGGAGCCGCCTGTGTGTAAGATGCCGCAGGCGGTAAGCTCATGTCTCTCACCATTCGCGTCCTGGTGGCGCTCGTCTTCGGACTTGTCCTGGGCCTCCTCATTCTTGCGCATCCCGCGCCGGCGCTCCTGAAGTTTGTCGATTTCGTTGAGCCGATCGGCACTCTTTGGATCAACGCGATCCGCATGACGGTTATCCCGCTTGTGGTGTCCCTGCTCATCACGGGCGTGGCCTCCTGCTCCGATATGCGTATGGTACGCAGCATCGGATGGCGGACTCTGGCTTCGTTCCTGGGTTTATTGGCGCTGGTGTCCGCCATAAGCCTGCTGATTGTTCCGCCACTCTTTGCCTGGTTCCACATTGACCCGGCAACCACGGCAAGCTTGCGCGGCAACGCTGGCCTTTCAAGAGCCACGGCCATTCCGAGCTTCGCCGAGTGGTTGGTAAGCGTGGTGCCCACCAATCCCGTGAAAGCGGCCAGCGATGGAGCTATGCTTCCGCTCGTCGTTTTTTCTCTGGCTTTTGCTCTGGCACTGCTCAAGATCGCAGCGGAGCGGCGGGAGGCTGTCCTCAAGTTTTTCCAGGGTGTTGGCGACGCCATGCTCGTCATAGTCCGCGTCATCATCGAACTGGCGCCGATCGGTGTGTTTGCGCTGATGCTGCCCGTGGCCAGCCGGACCGGACTTGCTGCGGCAGGCGCCCTGGGCTATTACGTGGGAGTGACCGCGGTGGCTCAATTGCTTGTAATCCTTCTTCTTTATCCGGTAGCGGCGTTTATAGGACGCGTTCCTTTATTGCGATTTGCCCGCGCCCTCTTTCCCGCACAAGCTGTCGCCGTCAGCTCGGCCTCCTCGCTTGCCTCGCTTCCCGCGTTGCTCGAGGGCAGTGATCAGAAGTTGTATCTCCCGAAGAGCATCACCGGCATGGTGCTCCCATTGGCAGTATCCACTTTCAAAATCGCCACGCCGACGATCTGGCTTGTGGCGGCGATCTTCCTTGGCCACCTCTATGGTGTACGGCTTGGCTTTGGACAGCTCCTCGCTATCTCTGTGACGGCCATCCTGACCAGCTTCAGCCTGCCAGGGGTGCCGCACGGATGGCTGCTTGTGATTACTCCATTAGTGGCGACGATGGGAATTCCAGCCGAAGGAATCGGGCTGCTGATCGCGGTCGACGCCATTCCCGATATTGTTGCCACTGCGCTGAATGTGACTGGTGATATGGCTGCGGCTGCGCTGGTTTCTCGTGGTCAGCAGGCAGTAGACCTGGCAGCAGGCGCTGCCGCAACCTAGTAGAAGGCCGGCCTCACCTACACGCCTATTACCTTCACCAGCTCAGTCACCGAGTCGGCGCTCTTTTGCAGGGCGGCTTGCTCTTCTGCCGTGAGCTTGATTTCAATGATC
>JASLFF010000052.1 GCA_030150795.1 Terriglobales bacterium
TAGCAAGACAGAACGTCCCTTCCTGTAACGTAAGTGATTTTCTGCCGCTCACATCAATCATGAAAACTTAGAGGCTCTCACCTCTAACCGCGCGGACATTTCATGTCCTGCGCAAAGCGGGGTTCTATGCGTGTATTTCATGTGCGTTGTTCCATATATGTCGCTCTCTTTCTGCTCACAATGGCGACGATCGCTGTCGCCGCAGGACCGCCAGCGCCGATTAGTGTCTCCGCAAGCGGTCCGGAGTTCGGTAACTTGTCTTTTGCTGCATCACAGAATGGCAGCTTCACGGCAGAAGTGGACGCTACACCACTCGGCTCGGGAATCGACGGCGCTGTCGCTTTGTCAAATGGCCCGCAGACAACATTTACCGGTCTGGCTTGTATTGGCCGCTTCAATTCTTCCGGCTTTATCGACGCGAGAAATGGCGGCGGTTATACAGCAGCAAGCTCCATTCCGTATCTGGCTAATCAGACGTATCATTTTCGATTCGTTGTCACTTTGTCGAACCACACCTATTCGATCTACGTGACGCCGCCCGGACAGGCAGAGCAGGTAGTTGGCTTGAACTACGCATTTCGCACGGAGCAACAATCGGTCACGGTGCTCAATAACTGGTCAGTCTTTGCCGATATTGGTTCCATGCAGGCGTCGAATTTCCTTTCTGCTTCAGAGACTGCCATCGCCAACTCCACTTTTACAAACTCAGCATTCGCCAGCGAGTCCGGCACGTTCCAGGCGGAGTGGGACGCCATGCCAACCGCCTCCGGCATGGACGGCGTAATGGCGCTCTCCAACGGCGCGCAAACTTCCTTTACTGGCTTTGCGTGTCTTATCCGCTTCTTTACTGACGGAACCATTCAGGTGCGCAACGGTGGCGTGTATTCTGCTGACACAACAATCCCTTATAGCCCCGGGACCATGTATCACTTCCGCGTAGCGGTGAATGTTGCCAGCCATACTTATTCCGTCTTTGTGACGGCAAGCGGCGGCAGCGAGCAATCACTGGCCAGCAATTACGCGTTCCGCACCGAGCAAGGCGGTGTGACTGCGCTTAACAACAACGGCATTATCGTGGATACAGCCACTGGCTCTTTGCGCTTCGGGAACTTTGCGCTTACCGGCAGCAGTTCCAGCGCCTATAACCAGACCGTGCTTGGCGACCATCCGGTAGCGTTCTGGAACGTGAATCCCACAGGCAGCACGGAGACCGATCTGACCGGAAACGGCAATACGGGAACGTATGTTGGAGGATCGCCGACGACAAGCACCATGCCCAATGGCGACCAGGCCGCGGTGTTTAATGGATCGACGGAATATTTGACGGTACCGTCGAATAGCTCTTTCTCCATCCCCACCACCGGCAACTTGACGTGGGAAATCTGGATACAGCCGGCAGTGCTGAATTTTCCCAATAGTATTCAGCCCGATGGCTATGTGAATGCAATGGGTAAATGTGTGAGCCATCCAAACACCGGATTGTGTGAATGGGAAATGCGAATGTATGACACCACGACGTCGCAAGGGCGGCCGAACCGAATGAGCGCCTATGTTTTCAATCCCAATGGTGGAGAAGGCTCTGGAGCGGACTGGCAGCCCGTGGCCAACTTGATCCAGGCGGGTCAGTGGTATCACGTTGTGGGGGAGTATTCCACTGATCCAAACCAGACCCCTCAGGATTGCACAAACGGCAGCACTTATCCCGGGTCTATCAACATATGGGTCAACGGCGTGAAATGGAACCAGAGTGTTCACGGTCAAACCGGGTGTATGGGCCAGTTTAATATCGTGCCTCAAGCTACCGGAAGCCAGTTCAACATTGGGACCGTCGATACGCAAAGCTGGTTTGAGGGTGCGATTGCGAAGGTGGCAATCTACGACTCTTTGCTTACACAGACGCAGATCACGAACCATTATCAGACAATGACCGCCAAGCAGCCGACAGGCAGTTGCGGAAGCGCAGGAACATGCACATTCTGAAGCTATTGTGCAGTAACGCAGCCCCAGCATCAGGGGCGAAATGAGTTGGCCCAGGACGCGAGTCCTGGGTTAGCTTTCAGCGTGAAACAGCGTTTCAGGGCGCTTCAGATCTAGTTGCAATTCTGGCCAAGCTCACGCGTGAGGTTTTGAATGACTGCTGCATCACAGCGAGACAAGAGAACCGCGAGTTCTTCTTCTGATGACAATTTATAGAATTTGTTTTCAGCCGCAAGGTAAACGAGAACCTTTTTATGATCGCGCACTAATTCAAAAATGTTTCCGAGGGTTCCTTTACTCACACCATCCCACAGCATGAGGCCGCATTTAGCTTCCCTCGACATTTCTTTGTCTTTGATTGTGAAGTAAGAAAAACCTCTTGTCTTTCGATCAGCCTGGATGACCCTTGTTTGCCACGAGCCCAGGTTGTTGCGGAATTCATTCATACAAAAAACGATGACGTTCTCGTAATGATGATCCGCAAAAAATCTCTGCATCGCTTTATCGGCACCATTCGCGTCCCCAATCAGGATTGTGCATCGATGATTCATCAGGTTAGTCAGCTGCTCACGTATCACCGAGTTCAGTTTTGAAATAGCTCGTGAGCCACCTAGAAAAACAGAGGTCATCTTAAATTCCTGATGGCTGCGCCAAAGCAGCCGCTGTGGGTCGAGGCTCGCCGATTTTGTTGTTGCAGCAGCGAGGAATGATGCTACACTAGTTTCGTCTTTTATTTGTAGTGTCTGATAATGAAATTTATTTGCGAAGGCCACAGCCGAGGGCGGCTGTGGTCCACAAGTTTTTCGGTTTTTGACTGACTTGAAGTTGGGATAGCAGGGTTCATCGCTAAGGCGATGAACGTCTGCCTAAAGGCCCGCGATCCGCAAAGCGAATCGCTAGACGCTGATACTCGGTGGTGGATCAGTTTGTAAACTGACCCACTACCGGGTTTTTGCATTTTTGGGGTTGCGACCCTCTGCATGATCTGTCAGCCGAAATGGGGAGCATATGGGGAGGTTTTGGATAAGCACTTTGTTTGCAACAACGGCTAAATGGGGACACATGGGGAGGAATCGTGTAAGTCCTTTAGAAATGGGGAGGACGGGAGGGGGTAGGGTGTCCCCGGCATCCCCACATTAAAGGCTGAAATCGCTGAACAGCACAAACAAGGGCAACGGCAACTGGAGCAAACGCAAAGACCAAAACTTTTAGACGAGGTAAACGATGAGTTTGAGCCTGGATGCACTATTCAAATTGGCGAAACAGAGAGCTGCAGAAGAAGAAGCCAAACCATTGGAGCAGAGACGGAGAGAATACCGGGAAAAGCACGGTGCGCGATGGGAAGCCAGCGAAGAGGGCAAGTTATGCCTGGAGTTTTACCGCGCCTATACGGCCTACAAAGAAT
>JASLFF010000806.1 GCA_030150795.1 Terriglobales bacterium
GGGCATTGTGACCAAGGAAGATATTGAAGACGTGGTCAGCCGCTGGACCGGTGTTCCCATCACTTCCCTCAAGGAAGAAGAGACCGCCAAGCTGCTCCGCGTGGAAGAGGAACTGCACAAGCGCGTCATCTCGCAGGAGAAGGCCATCAGCGCCCTGGCCCGCTCAATCCGCCGCTCGCGTGCAGGCCTGAAATCTCCGCACCGCCCCATCGGTTCGTTCTTGTTCCTGGGACCGACCGGCGTTGGCAAAACCGAAGTCGCACGTACACTTGCGCACTTCCTCTTTGGCAGCGAAAAATCTCTGATCCGCTTCGATATGTCAGAGTTCATGGAGAAGCATTCTGTCAGCAAGCTGATCGGTTCGCCTCCGGGATATGTGGGTTACGAGGAAGGCGGCCAGCTGACCGAGCGCGTGAAGCGGTCACCCTATTCAGTCGTGCTTCTGGACGAAATAGAGAAGGCGCATCCGGATGTGTTCAACATCCTGTTGCAGGTGCTCGAAGACGGACAGCTCACGGATGGACTGGGCAACACGGTGGATTTCAAGAACGTAATCATCGTGATGACGTCGAACATTGGCGCGCGGCACCTGATGAAACGCAAAGGTCTTGGCTTCTCGCTGGACAAGGAAGAGACGGTCCACGATAAGGTTGAAGAACTGGTCAAGCAGGAAGTTAAAAAGACCTTCAACCCTGAGTTCCTGAACCGTCTGGACGAAGTAATTCTCTTCCAGGCCCTGACTGATGCCGATCTGATCCAGATTCTTGAGCTGCTGGTACAGCAGCTCAACGGAAACCTGGCACAGCGTCACATCACAATCACGGTGACCGAAGAAGCAAAGCGTTGGATTCTGGACAAGACGCTGGTGGACCGCAGCTATGGCGCGCGTCCGCTGCGCAGGGCCTTGCAGCGGTACATTGAAGACCCGCTGTCCGAGGCGCTGATTCAGGGAACCATTACTACGCGTCCGGCGTTCATTGAAGTTTATCTGGAAGGCGATCAGCTGTTCTATCGCCCGGTGGGCGACGGCGCAGAAAAGAGCGATGGAGTGCTGCTCTATAGCAATTGACTTTCAACAAACAATCAGCAAAGAACCCGCCAGTGAATGTTGGCGGGTTTTGTTTTTGCGGCATTTTAAGGCCCGAACGCTTCAGAAAAATCTACCGTGGATTTTGGTGCGCTGACTGCGAAACAGCTAATTTAGCGAGACGCAGGCACTGGCGTTGGAGTAGGTGTCGGGGTGACATTTAGACCGGGAGACAATGGTGTTGGTGTCGGAGTCGCGGAGGGAGTTGGAGTTGCAGCCGGTGTCGGACTGGGATTGATCAGCGTTGGACCTTTTGGGGTGGCGGTCGGATTCGGGCTGGGAGTAGGGTTAAATTCCGGTGTTGGGGAAACGGTCGGGGTCGGCGTGGGCGATTGATTTTGCGCGAAAGCTATATGAGTTGGAGCAAACCAGCCTGCAACAATCAGAAGCAGCAAGCAGAATGCCGCAGCATCCAGCGTCTTGGGCCATAGAAATCGCACAACTCAAAGGGATGCTGCCTTGAGCAGGGCGGTTGGCCGCCCCGATTTGCGCTGTTTTTAGAGCAATGTGACAATAGAGCCATGAGAAAACTTTTGATCGTAGTAAGAACCATGTTGGCCGCCGGGGTGGTACTGCTGGGAAACGCGGTAGCGCAAACGTCCGCGGCCCCGAGCCAGACACCGCCGGCCAAAAAACCGGCTACGCCTGCAGCCAAAAAATCTCCATCCGCCGCCACGAAAACGGCGACCAAGGACCAGCCTGTGACCGCTCTCACCACCGCCAAACAAAAAGCCAGTTACGCCATTGGCATGAATTGGGGCACGGGCCTGCATCGCCAGGCAATTGACGTGGACACTCCGGCGCTGCTCCAAGGCATGAAGGACGCGCTTGCCGGCGGCAAGACATTGCTGACCGAAGATGAAGCGCGGGCTGCGCTGATGCAGTTGCAGAAGGAAATGCAAGAAAAACAACAGGCCAAAGCGGCGCAAGAAGGTGAAGCGAACAAGAAGGAAGGCGATGCATTCCTGGCTGCCAACAAGAGCAAGGAAGGTGTTGTAACGCTGCCCAGCGGTTTGCAATATAAGATTCTGAAGGAAGGCAGCGGCCCCAAGCCCACAGCTACAGACAGCGTGGTGTGCAATTACAAGGGCACTCTGATCAATGGCACGGAGTTTGACAGCTCATATAAGCGCGGAGAGCCGGCAACATTCCCGGTCACCGGAGTTATCAAAGGATGGACTGAGGCGCTCCAACTGATGCCCGTTGGATCCAAGTGGCAGCTATTCATCCCGCCCGATCTTGCCTATGGCCCCCGTGGCACACCGGGCGGCCCTATTGGCCCTAACTCCACTCTGGTCTTTGAAGTGGAATTGATGTCCATTAAAGACAAGAACCCGACACCTGACAAGGTTCCGGCGCCAGGAGGAGCAATAGGAGCGGAGAAGTCACCGGCTGGAGCTGCAACTTCGTCGCCGACAC
>JASLFF010000163.1 GCA_030150795.1 Terriglobales bacterium
TTGAAGATTGGATTCACTGCGCTGCTGGCGAATACCCCCGTGAGCAATGCACCCAGAGTTCCGCCTGCGCCATGAATACCGAAAGCGTCGAGCGAATCGTCATAACCAAAGCGCGCCTTCACGTGCGCGACCATCAGGTAGCAGAAGACTCCGGCGATTGCGCCAATGCCGAGAGCAGCCATCGGCGTAACAAAACCTGCTGCCGGCGTAATCGCGACCAAACCCGCGACTGCGCCGGAAATCGCGCCGAGCGCGCTTGGCTTGCCGTTACGCAACCACTCAGCGGCCACCCATCCAATGACGGCAGTGGCCGCGGCGAAGTGCGTCGCCACAAAAGCGCTGGTAGCCAGACTGCCCGCGCTCAGCGCGCTGCCTGCATTGAAACCGAACCATCCTACCCAGAGAAGGCACGCGCCAATAAAACTCAGCACCATGCTATGCGGCGGCATGGCCTGCCGCGGATAGCCGATGCGATGCCCAAGATACAACGCGCACACCAGCGCGGAAACGCCTGAAGTGACATGAACAACCGTGCCGCCGGCGAAGTCGAGCATGGGGAAACGTCCGCCCAGCGCGGCGTTGAGCAAGCCGCCCTTCCCCCAGACCATGTGAGCCATCGGGCTATAAACAATGGCAGACCACAGGACCATGAAAACCACCATGGCGCTGAACTTCATCCGCTCGGCAAAAGCTCCGGTAATCAGCGCCGGCGTGATGATGGCAAACATGAGCTGATAAATCATGAAGGTCTGCGCCGGAATGGTTGCAGCGTAATCGGGATCAGGTTGCGCGCCGACGCCATGCAGAAAAAGATTATGCAATCCGCCAATGAAACTGTTGCCTTCGCCGAAAGACAGGCTATAGCCAACGATTGCCCAAACGGCGGTAACAACAGCCATCAAGGCAAAGCTCTGCATCATGGTAGCCAGAACATTTTTCTTGCGCACCAGGCCGCCATAAAAAAGCGCCAGGCCCGGGCCGGTCATTAACAGGACGAGCGCCGCGCTCATCAGCATCCAGGCGTTGTCGGCGGAGCCCTTGGAGTCGGCAACTTGTTGTTCCAGCTTGGCGATGCGGTCGCTTTGTGCGTCCGCGTGTGTGGGCGCGGCAGACTGCGCCAGCAGAACAAGGGGCAAGCACAACAAGAACAAAGCCAACAAACAGCGCAGGAACTTTGGCATATTTGGTTCCGCTCCGGGGCCGCAAAAGGAATCGGCTTGGTAAACAATCTAGCGGTCATGCGGCGCAGAGGGAAATCGAAAAAATTTATGGACGCTATAAGATGTTTGATCTTGCAAGACGCTTATTCATGAAATGCCGATCCATCAGGAAAGATAAAAACATCCAAAGGCCCTTGCCTCGTTGCGTAACAGAGATTCCAGCCGAAATCAGTGGTGATAAGTCTCGAAATCTCCGCTGTGAAATTTCCTCGGCAATTTACTTTTCATTGACTGTGGCAGCCTTCTCTTTTGAAATAAATAAGAAATCGCTAAAGTTACTCAAATAGTAAACTTCTGAAAGGACAATGCAGCGCGTGCGCGGTTAGTATTGATCCATCATGCTACTTGAGGTGTTTGATTTGCGCCGACGCAAGCCACCCGCTGCTGAACCCGACCGGCTTCTCCATCACTTGAACAAGGTGGAGCAGGATTTACAGAAATGGATCGGCGATTCAAAGAAAAACGCAGATTTATTCCGGCGCGACCCATTGGGCGCCATGCGCGCCGCCGGGCTGAACCTGGAAGATGACATCATGCTTGAGCTTGAGATGATTACCAAGTCCATTGCGAAAAAGCTGAAGTGAGATTTTGAGCTAACTGCTACTTTGGTGGAAATGATTCTGCCACTGACGGCAGGCCTTCCACGCGTCCGCCAATAATTGCCTGGAATTCTTTCAACAGCTCATTATGGAGCAAAGTGTTGCTCCCCAATACCTCGCGGCTATCGATATTGAACGGCCCACCAGTAAAGTTCGTGACGGTACCGCCCGCCTCTTGTACCAACAGGACGCCCGCGGCGGTGTCCCATGAGTTGAGATTGAATTCCCAATAGGCGTCATAGCGTCCGCACGCAAGGTAACAGAGATCAAGCGCCGCCGATCCTGCACGGCGCACGCCGTGTGAACGCAGCGTGATCTGGTGATAAAAGTGGATGTTCGGGTTCTTGTGCCTCTTGTGGCTGGGAAAGCCCGTGGCCACAAGACTTTCTTTCAGCTTTGTCACTGAAGACACGTGAATCGCGCGGCCATTCAGGAGTGAGCCGCCATTCTTTACGGCGGCAAACATCTCATCGCGTGAAGGATCGTAAACCACGCCGGCGATTCTTTCCCCTTTAAACTCCAGCGCCATCGATACGCAAAACACCGGATAGCCATGGGCAAAATTTGTGGTGCCGTCCAGGGGATCAATGTGCCAGCGGAAATCGCTGCCGGTTTCGCGCCGGCTGCCTTCTTCGCCAATCAAATCGTGCTCAGGCCACTGCTTGCGGATTCGTTCGACAATCAACTTTTCAGAAGCGCGGTCAGCTTTGGTAACCAGATCGGCATCGCCTTTGTACTCAATGGACACTTTGCCGAAAAATGACATGAGCAGAGCACCAGCCTCGCGGGCCAGGTCCTGCATGGGATGGATGTAGTTATCTCCGCTTGGCATCAGCGGGCGCGGCGCCCGTTATCTTCCGCGATGTACATGATTTCGTGCTTGAAGATGAACAAATTGGGCGAGCCTTCACGGGTAAGGCGAACCATGCCCACGTCGTAGTATTCAATCCAGCCGTGCAATGCTTCTCCGCAGACGAGTTTAACGGTTACGGGCGTCTGTTTCTCACCCAGGGCTTTCAGGTAAGAAGATTCCATACCCGTATCATCGGGAGGTGGCGTTTTGGTGGTCTTTTTGGCAAAGGCTGGTGCGGCTGCGCGGAACGACATGCCCAGTATTGTAGCCCAAAAATGCGGAAATCAGTCAGCAAATTAAGTGCGTTGCCGTGAAAAAACATTAATAAAACATAAAGATCCACGGCTTCATTTATCTTGCTGGGGCCGTGTAATATCCTGCGCGATGCCGCACCTGATAGGCCTGTCCTTCCGGATCTTTCTTGTTAAGTTGCACCTGGATTCTGCGAAAAGGCGAATCTGAAATCTTTCGGGTCGGATAAAAAGCCAGCAGATATTGCGTGCGCAATTCGTCGCTGATTTTGCGGAAGGCTTCATCCAGTTGCTGCTGGCCTTCAGCGTAATAATATTTCCCGCCGGTATCCTTGGAAATCTGAATCAGCGCGTGTTCGCCGCCAAGGTTGCGCCCTGCATCGGCCTCCACTGGG